>CATMIM010000047.1 GCA_950068635.1 uncultured Candidatus Poseidoniales archaeon | reverse complement strand
GGCGGAATGGACGTTCACTTGGACGGCACCGGCAGCAGATGAGGGGGCCGTGACCTTCTGGTTGGCGGGCAACTCAGTCGATGGCGGTGGGGCGAATGACGACAGTGACCACTGGAACCTGCTCTCGTTCGTCGTGAACGAACCCGGAGCGACCGATGCTCAGTCGGAGGAGGGCCTGACCACCCGGGTGATCAGCGTGGGGGACTACGACAGCCTGTTCGTGAGTGAGGAGGACCCCGAACAGTTGGAGCGAGAGCGGCAGGCGGAACTTGCCGACGGTGTCTTCTGGACCGGGAACACGCTCTACTTCACGTCACTGTTGGCGCTGATCGTCGGTGCGGTGTTCCAGCGGGAGATCCTGGAGCGCAAGCGGGGGGAGGGCCCACCGTGGCTTCCCAAGGAGCTCGCCTATCCCCAAGGACTCAGGCGAGGGCTGACCGCTGCCTTGTTCTTCCTGCTGGGCCTTTATTGGATGTCCAACGATGAGCCCGCATACATGACCGGGCCAGCCATCTTCGTCGGCTTCTGGGCCGCTTACGGGGTCTACCGCACTGCCAGAGCGACACAACAGCAGCCGACCGAGCCCGAGATCGCCTGAGAGACTCCGTGTTCTGGCGGTAAGGCCGAGAATGGCTCGGCGCCAAAGCCATGAGACGATTGAGAGTGGGGAGGTCGTGGAGCAAACGCTCGCGCCGCGCGACCGCGCCCTTCCACTTGCTGCGCACGCCGACGAAGCAGTCGGTCGGCTGCGCTTCGCCCTGATCTACGTCGTGCTGATGGCGGTGCTGTGGGCGACGGTCGTGGATGACCTGCTGGCGGCCTGGCTGGCTACGCTCCCGCTCGCCGAGGGCGCCACGACGCTCACCCTCTACAGTCCGTATGACTGGCTCGAAACCCGCTGGACGGCGGTCGGTCTGCTCGCCCTGCTCTCGTCACTGCCTGTGCTCGGCTGGCAGGCGTGGAGATTCGCCTACCCCGGTCTGCTGCCGTCGGAGCGCACCTGGCTGGCGACCTACATCGCGGTCGGAGGCGTGCTCACCCTCTTCCTCATCCTGTTCATCTGGGGTTGGATGTTCCCGCGGATGATCTCCGCCGCAGAGATTGCCGTGACGATCGAGGGCGTTGGTCTGCACTACGACGTGGTCGCCCTGTTCCAGATGGCCTTGGCGATGAGCTGGCTGCTGCTGCTCGTCGCCCTCGCCGTGCTGGCGCTCGCCCTCGCCCGCATGCTCGGACTGGTCGGGGACGACCCGCTGGACATCATGCGCATCCGCATCCACTTCGTCTCCGTGGTGCTGCTGTGGGTGGCCACTCCAGACGCGTTCTCCGGGCTGTTCCTGCCCATCGCGCTGCTGCTCGTGTGCACCACCGAATGGTCAGCCGGCCGGCTGCCCGTGCCGGCGAGCGGCCGCGGGCGGCCACCGACCTCGGTGCTCGATGCTGAGGGTGGAGTCCATCGGGTGGGACTCGTTTGTTGCGGCTGCGCCGGCGCATGTCCCCAACCTCAGGCCGAGCGCATTCCCGAGACCGTCGGTCTGCTGCCGACAGCAGCGCTCTGTCTCTCGTTCGCACAGCAGGAGTCGGTGATGGAGCGCGCCGTACGCGAAGGATGGACGGACATCTGCATCACTGGATGCGATGGCACCCCGCTCCCCTACCGGTTGAAGCGCGCGCTCGACAACCGCGGTGTCAACCTGACCGGGCTCGATCGCCTGTCAGGACCGCGTACAGGGGATGGGATGAATGCGGAGGCCGCTGAGTTCGCAGACCGTGTGGACCTCGCTCGCGCGCGGCGCGCCTGGTCGCCCGCCGCCATGCGTCGGGCGCAGTTGGCGGCTCTCTCCGACGTCGATTCAGTTGCCATCTCCCCCACACTCGTGTTCGCACCCGCTTCCGGTGCTCTTCCATGGGGTGACAAACTCGCCCAGAACGAGGTACTGCTCGCTGGAAAGGGTTTCGTTCCCGAAGGGTTGGACTTCGCTGTCAGACTCGCTGAGTAGCCGCCCGACTCGGGATATCATTCAAGGCGGACCCGCGGAACGGGTTTCCCATGCGAGCGCGCTACGCAGTGCCGATGGCACTGCTCATCCTCCTAGGTGGGTGGTGGACAGCGCAGGACCCGTCCCGTCTCGGACCGGTGTGGGATGTACTCGAGGAACATATCGGGGTCGTCGTCGACGATGCGGAACTCGTGCAGTTGCAGCCCAACGAACGCTGGTTGGTGATCGTGATCGATTTCCCAACCGCTCCGGTGAGTCCGACGCGCAACATCGAGCGCGCCAACACGATCCTCACCGGCGCCAGCGGTGGAGATGACTACATCTGGCAGCTCAGCGGGGAGCAGTCCAGCCTCACCGTCGACGTGCTGCCGGATGTCTATCACGCCTCCAAGAACGTGCAGCACTGGGGTGCAGACGCCGATGGTGAACGGGACATAGGGGAGACAGGATCGGACGGGCCGGCTGGCCTGGCGGCTGATGTCCTGAGGAATTCGTTGGGAGGGGTGGACCTCTCACCGTATGACCTCAATGGCGACAACTGGGTCGACCGGGTGCTGCTGCTGCACACGGCCAACGCACAGGAGGATTCAGGAGGTAGTGGCACGATCTGGAGTCATTTCGGGGCTCTGCCCGTACCGGTGGTCGTGGGTGACATGCGCTTCGACCACTACACCATCGCCTCGTTCGACTCAGGCTTGGGAACCATCATGCACGAGATGCTGCACCAGATGGGTAGCATCGACCTCTACGACGTCCACGGTCTGGGAACCGGTGAAGACTGGAATGGGGTAGGTGACTGGGACATCATGGCGAGCGGGAACTGGAACGGGAATGGGCGCACTCCCGCACTGCCTTCACTGGCCTCACTGGACCTCATCGGCGCCGACCGGATCACCGAGGTCGTCATGGGCACATACTCACAGTCCTACATCCTCAGACCCCTCTCGAACCGCGGCACCGGTCTCGAGATAGCGCTCGGCCCTGATGAGCGGGTGCTGATGAGTTATCGAGCTGACAGCGGATTCGACTCCAAACTTCCCGGAGCAGGATTGCTGGTGACGATACAGGACGAGTCCGTGGGTGCCATCGACCAGAATCTCGTGAACACCGACCCGCAGATGCCGTGGCTCTACGTGTTGGAGGCGGATGGCGATGACGGGTTGCTGAATGGCGCCGACCAAGGCGTGGAGGGCGACCTTTTCCAGGAGGGAGACAAGTTCGGGGCCGAGGGCAGACCGATCACCGACCACCGTGGGCGCAAGGTGTCGTGGACCGCTGAGGTCGTCTCGATGAACGATCAGCAACTCGTGGTCAACTTCAGCGCATCCGGAAGCCCGGGGTTCGACGTGCTGCCGCCGCATCAGCCGCTCCAACTGCTTCCCGGAGAAGGGATCCCAGTCATCTGGAGCCTCGCCGGCTCCTCCTCCTGCTCACCCACCCTGTCGCTGGTATCGACCGATGGTCGACAGGTCACCTTCGATGGTTCTGGGGACACACTCTCCAGCGAGAATCCGAGCGCCGACTACGAGATCAACTGGCAAGGACAAGGGGTCGCCGGCACTGCGGGTCGGTTGGTCGGCAACGCTACCTGCGCGCCCGAGGGAGCGGGGATCCAGTTGGACATCCCCTGGTATGTCATCGGTGCGCTGCTGCAGATGGAGGAGTTCGAGTATGACATCCCCGTCAAGGAGATCTCCACCGTCAGCATACCGCTCACCTTCAAGGGCGGCGGGTCAGGTGATTTCGACGTGCGCATCGAAGGGCCACTGTCGCGCATAGCAAGCCCGCCTGCCGGAACACAGGTCCTGTCCGACGGCTCGGAGATCGAACTGTCGATCGACCCCAAAGGCTTGCTGATGGCTGGGATGGTCGCCAAGGGAGAGGTCGTTCTGCGCGACGCCGATGGGCTGGAGCAGTCGTTCACGGTCACTCTGATCGCCGAGGGATTCGAAGGCGGTGGGGAATTGGTGCGGCTGCTCTCTGAGCCCAGCAACCTGATCATGATCGCAGCAGGAATGCTGGCGTTCTCCTTCCTGCTCAGCATAACCAAGGCGGGCAAGACCAAGCAGAAGAAACGCAAGAGACGATGGGGTGGGCGCAAGAAGAAGCAGCGTGACACCGGGGATTTCTCCATCGTCTCTGCCCTCCGAGGGGCCCCGGGTGAAGGCGCCGGCGTGAGCGGAGGTGAAGTCGTCCCCACCACCGGGGTCACCACCATCGAGGACGCTGGCTCCATGGACCTGCCGAACGTGACGGGTCGTTCCGGACCCAAACGTCCCGGCAGCCTCCCGGTGGAAACCCAGCGGTTCAGCGACCCGAACGCGATACGGGACATCGATGATGAACGATGAGCGCGCCTGTAACTGATTACGCTTGAATCAACGCCTTGGATTGCTCCAACGAGCATCGGGCGGGGGTCGGGTGACGGCGAGGTAGCACCATTTCCCCGTCTGCTCGAACCCGCACAGCCAGGTCTTGTTCACCCCGGTGGACATGCGTGCGGAGAGACACACCTGAGCCCAGTCGGACGGAGCCTCGTCCTCATGTTGCAGCAGGTAGGGGGCGTGCGTCACACCCAGGGGGTGGTCGTAGAGGCGCCAGCGTGTGCCATACTTGAATCCGGACCGTGGCAGCAGTCCGCGCGCCAGAACATCCTGCAGCAGACCTGGGAAGTGGCTTGCATCACCCTCGCCGTTCTCGGCATGGCTGACTTCCCCGGTGGGGTCGCAGGAACTGAGTCGGTAGGTGGTGACGTCGAGATCGTTGTCGACGATGAGCACCTCGGGGATCCTGTCAGCGGCAGCAGTCCTGCTGGCCCACTCGTGCAGTTCTCGCCAGTCGATCGCCTCGGATGCCTCCACCCAGCGCAATTCCCCTTCGGGCGGACCATTCTTGACACGTTCCGTACGCGCCCAGCGCAACGCCCAGGTGGACGCGGACGCTGAGCCGGGAAGACCCAGAGACTCCAGGTTCCGTGCCAGCACCACCTTCTCTCCCGGGGTGCGTACAGCCTCCAACGCCGCCGCCTCTTGGAGAAGGTCAGTGATCCCATCTTGTTCCATCCGGGCACTCTCCCACCCTTCGGGCAGTGCGAGGTTGCGGTGCCGGTTGCAGAACAGCACTTCAGCCGCGCTGAGCAGCAGCCGGTTGCCCGATTGTGGGACGCCGAGCGCGGATTTGTCCCAGAAGCGCTGCGCTGCAGGTCCATCGATGAGGAATTCGTCGTGCCCCGCGGCCTCAGGAGCCTCAGTTTGTCCGGCCCTCGCCGAACCACCCTTGTCACCTCCCACCTGCTCACCGTTGGCGCCCGTGCCGGCGTCTTTCGTATAGCATCGCCGCCCGTCATCGAATCATCAGTCATAAGAGCCAACAGGTACACGGGAATACGGGTACGGACCATGCCGGCACCGGGAAGGCTCGCTGAGTTCACCGTTGAGCAGCGTGTCCTGTTCCACCTGTGGGACCATCCACTTTCGCCTTCGGAGTGGGAGGGGCGGCCCGAATTGACACAAGCGGGCATCAGCAAGGAGGTCGGAATCGCCCGCAAACACCTCCCTCGCACCCTCAAACGCCTTCTGGAGCAGGGATACATCGAACAGGAGACACGCCATGTCCCCGGCGCCCGCCAACGTTGCCGGGTCTACGGACTGACCGAGTCGGGAAAGGCCGCTGCCGAACAGGTACGGGCCAACGTGCTCGGACGCGAGGTGTTGGTCGAAGGCGAGGAGATGCCCATTTCAGACCTGACTGGACACGACATGCCCCTGCTCAGCGTGCTCTCGAGCATCGACGTCGCTGGCAGGTTCCTCCCGGACGGCTTGGTCGGGGAGGAGGAGGATGAAGAGGGCGAAGAACAGGACGGGGAATCCCTGTATGCACGCATCCTGCATCGCGCCTGGCGAGACGGCAAGCTCACTGAGGATGAGGACAGCATGCTCGACGAGGTGGCCATGTATCTCGGGCTAGAACCGGATATCGTCGAACGCATCCACAAGGAGGTCGAATCTGAGCGTGACAAGGCTGGAGAGTATCACATCACGGTGTTTCTCGACGTGCTCGAGGTGGCGTGGCTGGACAATATCATCACCGATGATGAACAGGCGATGCTCGACGCGCTGGCCGTCTCTCTCGGCATCGAGGCGAAGACCGCCACCGAGGTCCAAGCGGACTGGATCAGCGAGCATTCCTGAGCATACTGGTGCCCTTCATCCTCATGCGGCGCATTGATGAGCGGGGGGCGACTCGCCCGCTTCGTCAAGGAGGGTCCCGGTTGCCCGAAGATGACGATATCGTACAAGCGGAGATCGAAGTTCTTCGCTCGTTGCGCCAACTGCTCGATGCACCTTCGGAGAAGCCGGTGACACTGGTCGGCGACGTCATCCTGGACCGCTATTTCCACGGATGGGCCAACCACCTGATGTCCATCGCTCCAGTTCCCGTTGTGAAGGTGATCCGCCGCTCTGAGAGCGCCGGTGCCGCCGCTCACATCGCCCGCGGTTTGCTATCACTCGGCCTCAAGACCCGCTTCTTCTCCATTCTCGGAGGTGACAGGGTGGGCCATCTGCTGGCACAGTTGCTGCAGGAGGAGGGTGTGGACACATCGGACATCCGCGTGGCTGCGCACATGCAGACGGCAGTCAAGACACGAATCTTCGGGAGCAGGGAGAGCCTCATCGAGCGTGAGCAGCTGCTGATGCAGTTCGACGAGGAGCCACAGGAGTCGGTGCCGCCCGAGACGGTTCAGCGCATGGCTGAAGCGGTGAAGAAAGCGATTCCCGGAAGTGCCGCGCTGGTGCTCAGCGATTACGGCAAGGGGATGGTCGGGGACGAGAACGCGCCCGAGTTCATCAGACTCGCGAAAGAGCACGATGTCCCGATCATCTGCGACCCCAAACTCACCGGCCTGCACAGGACTCATGGCGCGACCATCACCCTGTTCGAGAAGCGAGGGCTGGAACTGCTCAGGCGCCGAGGCAACTTCGACACCGTCGAGGAGACCGCCGCCCACTTCATCGACGAGCATTCGTGGGACGCCATGCTGGTTCTCGGGGGACAGACCGGGGTCACACTCTACCGAGACGACGGAACCACGCTCAACCTACCTTGCATGCTCGATGTTCAGATGCAGCAGATCGGGCTGCACGACGCCGCTGCCACCGGATTGGCCGCCGCACTCGGCAGCGGCAGGTCGCTCGAAGATTCAGCCAGACTCGCCAACGCCGCCTGCGAATGCGTGCTCGCTGCCGGACCTTCTGAAGAGGTGCTCGACAGGCGCAGGCTCTCGACCAGGCTTGACGAACTCGCCTGGCAACTGCAGATCTCCGACCGGTGACGCCGATGTCATGGTGGATCCTGCCCACGACC
>CATMIM010000046.1 GCA_950068635.1 uncultured Candidatus Poseidoniales archaeon | reverse complement strand
CCAAGAAAGGGAACAAGAACTCCCGTGGCGTGCTGTTGGCAGGTCCCCCGGGTTGCGGCAAGACCCTGACCTCTCGAGCACTGGTCAACCACCGCGGAGATGCCACCTCCATCTACGTCACCAGCGACGACATCCGCGAGCCCGGAGACCTGACTGGGATCTATTCGATGGCACGCATGCTCTCGCCCACCTTGGTCATCATCGAAGACCTCGACTGCCTCGGTGGTGCGGGGATGGACCGCAAGCAGCGCAGCGGGCACCCTCTGCTGGGCGAGTTCCTTGAGGTTCTGTGTGGCTCCACCACCAACTCACAGGTCGTCACCGTGGCCTCCACCAACCACCCCAACCTGCTGGATGAGGCGCTCATCAATCGCCCCGGCCGCATCGACGCCATCATTCCCGTGAGCTTCCCGGACACTCGCGGTCGCCGCCTCATCATCGAGATGGAGATCAAACATCACAACGTCGAGGAGGGCATCGACATCGAGTCGCTGGCCAAGGAGACAGAAGGATTTACCGGATCGCATCTGGTCGGTCTGGTCAACGATGCCGAGTTGGAGTCCATGCACCGCCTCGGATGTGACGGCGACGACGATGAGAAGGTACTTATCACCCAGGCGGATTTCGACACCGCACTGGCCGAGATCAAGGAGACCCGCGAGCGCGCGGCTGGAAGCATCATGGTGGAGATTCGCCCTCGCGAAGATCCATCATACGGCGAGGCATACCGCTGAACAGTCACGAAGGTGCGACCCTGATCAATTGAGGGCCGTTCAACCATCAGGCTGATGGGAGACCCCTCACACGCAGATGACGTGGCAGCCGACGTGCTCGATGCTGACCTGTCCGATGAGGACGCCGAGGTGCTCGACGCGGTGCTATCTCCGGGCGCGGATGTCGATGAGGCGGAGGAGCGCCATCAGGTGCGTCAGCTGAACATGGCGATGGGCTCGACATTGGCGGTGGTCGTCGTTTTCATGGTGCTCTCGGCGATGTTCGGCCTCGAGTCGACGATGGATGACGCGGCGTCGGGGGGTGACGGCGACCAGGTGGTGGATTTCCTCTGGGGTGAGCCGATCTACATGCCTCGGCACGAGGAGTGCATCGACCCCGACAACGGTCAGGACCCGGATTACATCCAGTACGGCGTCGGCTACGAGCCCTCCCTCTCCATCGACTCGCAGGGCAACATGCAGGTCACCGCCCACAAGGATCTGCGCTGGGGTGGTGAGGATGGCCCGATTGATATCATTGATGGGTCACCACCTGGATTGTGGTATGCTTGCAGTGATGGTGACAGCACTTCATGGGATTACTGGGCATCATGGTTCTGGATTTCCACCAACAACGGCAGCAACTGGACTCATGGTGATTCATTCGACCCCACACCAGGGAACATGCTGACGGCGAACTATCTGGCCGGGGGCTCAGAGTGCCTCGGTGACGAGGGCGACATCTCCGTCGATGCCAACGACGTGATCTACTACCTCGACACCACCCTCGAGGACAACTGGTGGCATCGCTTCACCGCCGGTGGCGAATCCTACGAGATGGGCACCTGCCAGCGAATGAACACGATGGCTGCGGACGACCGCCCGTGGGTGTCGGCGCAAGGTGACGGAATCGTCCACTATCTCGGCAATTCAGGTGCCTCCCCGCCCGAATGCAGCGCCGATTTCGGCCGCTACTGGTACTATCATTCGGAGAACGGCGGCAACTCGTTCAGCCAGTGCTACTCGATGCCCGGCGGCTGGTCCACCATCTCCAGCCAGAGGCACGGACCGTACGTGTTCGTGGCACAGGAGAACGCCGACAGCAACTCCGGGACCGTGCATGTGCGCATCAGCGACGACTACGGCCGCGGCACCGGTCCCAGCCCGTCTGACGGTTCATGGCAGGATCCTATCGATGTCGGGCCGCGCACCGGAAACTGCCCTGAGGGATACCCGGTAGTGAACAACAACGAGGGAGGCACGGTGGCGGTGGTCTGGGGGGACTGCCCTAACGGCGGCACGGGGCCATGGGAGATGCGCTTCGCCATCTCGTACGACAACGGGACCAACTGGTCGTCATGGAACGTCACGCCCTTCGAGCGAGGCATCAACATGTATCCGTTCGTCTCGATCTCTGAGGATAATCTGGTCAGCATCGCCTTCTACGGCATCGACTACGACCAGAACAACAGCGAGGACGGATACACCGCAGGCAAGCACTGGTACCTCTACGCCGGGGCGCTCTGGGAACCGCAGGAGAATGACACCTGGGAGTTCGGCATCGCCGACATGACTCCGCTGCACACGATTACCGACTACGAGGAGTCGAACGGGGACGTGCACGCGCTGCACGACTTCTTCGAGACGGTTCTCTCTCCTGATGGAGACTGGATCGGCATCGCCTACCAGCAGAACGTCGGTCAGCATCCGTTCGAGGAGAACGAGGAGCAGCGCTACATCAAGTTCGTCCGCGGCGATGTGCTGGCTTGAGGTGAGTCGATTGGATATCATCGACGCTGACATCCGTCGCGCTGAGACGCTACCCTCGAGATTCTACACCGATCCGAACACTTTCGATGAGGTCATCTCGGGATTCGCCAACTCGTGGCATTTCGCCGCCCATGAGGACCAGTTGTCGTCAGTGAACGCGCTCCCGCTCCCGCACATCGAAGGGATGGTGCGCGAACCGATGCTGCTCACCAAGGACGACGAGGTTCGCTGCATCTCCAACGTCTGCACCCATCGTGGGATGGTGGTGGTGAACGAGCCGTGCTCCGCAGGTGTGCTGGTGTGCCCGTATCATGGGCGCTCATTCTCGCTGGACGGGTGCTTTCGCCACATGCCCGAATTCGAGCAGGTGGAGGACTTCCCCACCCCCGCTGACGATCTGCGCCAGTTCCCGCTCGAGTCGTGGAAGGGCCTGCTGTTCACGACCATCGATGGTGTTGATTTCGAGCGCTGGATCGCTCCGCTGGAGGAGAGGCTCGGTTGGCTGCCAGTGGACAGCTTCCGCCATGCTCCATCGCGCCACCGCGAATACACCATCGAAGCGAACTGGGCGTTGTATGTCGACAATTACCTGGAAGGGTTCCACATCCCATATGTTCACGGTGACCTGCACGATGTGCTCGATCACGACGGCTATCGAACCGAGTTGTTCGACGGTGGTGTGCTGCAGGTCGGCATGGCGCGTGAAGGTGAGTCCTGCTTCGACCTCCCGGAGAGTTCACCGGACCACGGAGAACGTGTGGCCGCCTACTACTACTGGTTCCACCCCGGGCTCATGCTCAACTTCTACCCCTGGGGATTGTCGGTGAATCTGGTCGTTCCGCTGTCAGTGAATCGCACTGCCATCGTCTACCATGGATTCGTGGGCGATGAGTCACTGCTGGACATGGGCGCAGGAGGCGATCTCGACAAGGTGGAGGACGAGGATCAGTTCGTGGTCGAGGCGACCCAGCGCGGTGTTGCCTCGCGGGCGTACGAGCGCGGGCGCTATTCACCGACCCGCGAGACGGGTGTGCACCACTTCCATCGCCTGTTGACACGTGGCTGAAGGAGGCGTGAGTGGATGCCTCGGATGTTCTTGGGAATCCCCGTGCCGGCGACCGCAGGTCTGGTGGCCGCTGCTGAATCACTCGCTGAGGTCGATCTGGAGGCGTCAGGGATGCGCTTGGCGCCCGTGTCCGACCATCAATGGCACCTCACCTGGGCTTTCCTCGGGTTCGTACCCGATGAGCAGGTGGGTGAATTGCGGGAAGCGGTGTCCAGTTGTGTGGCCCGTCTGCTGGAAGATGGGCTCGATGCCACCCTGCGCGCAACCGGGGTCGGCTGCTTCGGCGGGCCGGTATGGGCGGGCATCGAGTTCCGCCATGAAGGTGCGCGGGCGGCTCTAGATGGAGCGCGGAAGGATGCCTTGTCGTCGTTCGGCTGGTCCGAGTCGCGCGCCTGGGAGCCGCACTTGACGCTCGGCCGCGCCAAGACCGCTCGCGATTCAGGTGTCAAGTTCGTGAAACGCCGCCCGCTGAAGGCGGCGCTGTCAGACTGGTTGGCTGCCCAATCCGGACTTCGTGAAGCGTGGGTCGAGCAGCCCGAGTTGGTGCTGTTCGAGAGCAAGCTGACACCTCACGGGGCGACGCACACCGCTGTTGAGCGCTGGCCGCTCGCCTGACCGACCGCGGAGCGCAGGCTTTCCGTTCAGGCATCACGTTCCTTCATCAGTGATCGCTGCGCCAACCGGGCGGCTGACAGCAGCAAGGAGAGCAGCATCGAGGCGAGCATCACATTTCCCACGCGGTCATAGTCCGCGTCGACCAGCGCACCCCCCAGCAGCATCAGGTCGAGCGAGAGCAGGCACCCGACGATCACGAGCGGGAGCGTGGCGATGAGCGTGAGTGACGCCTGCCACGGCAGCGGGGTAGCGCTTACGCTCGGCACCCCCGCGTTCAGCGGGTCGTAAAACAGCGCGAACAGCGTTCCCACGCTAGCGCCCATGAGATTGCTGACAAGGTCGCTCGCGGTGTTCAGGTAGCCTCCTTGGTCAATCGTCAAGAAAACGGTCTTGCCGAAGAATTCGTACACCTCGTAGCCCACCCCGATGGCGACGGTGAGCGAGAAGCAGATACCCGCTACCATGCGCGGCGAGATTTCCCACCCGTTGTGGTTGGACACCCTGCGCCATGCGAGTGACCAGCCGATGGCGGTGGCGGCGCTGTTCGTTCCGTGCACCAACTCGTCCCACCAGGCGTGGACGTGGTACATCCCGTTGACGCCGTCGGCGCACAGCCATTCCCCCGGTTGCATGCCCTCGAAGCAGAAGGGGCCAGGTCCGCGGTCCGGGGCGCCGAGCGAGCCACCGAGGAAGTGCAGCATCGTCGTGGTGTAGGCGATCCACAGCGGCAATGCAGGCATGCGCATACGTCCGTTCCACATGAACGAGATCACCATCAGGGCCATCACCGCCCCCCCGAGGTTGTATCCCGCCCAGAGATACAGGCCGCGGCTGAAGTTCCATATGGCGAGCACGGTGCATGATACCAGCCAAGCGAGCAGTGGCGCTTGTTCCGGTATGCGTTCTTTTTCAGACGACATGCCGTCGGTCCCTCCGGCGAGGTTCAGGCCTCCAGTAATTAACGGGTGTCGTCGCACCGCCCCAAGGGTCTGGTCGTTGGCACGACAGGTATCTGACAGCAGGTTTCAAGCCCTCCTACCCCCGCTCGGCCACATGGCAAGATGCTGCATCTGCCAACGCTCCCCCTCAAGGCGCTGCACCCACTGCCGCCGCTACGCCTGTCAATTCCACTGGCGCAACGGTCGCTGCACCGAATGTAGCTGGGATGACCGCGTCTGGGGATGAGCGCGTGGATTCACCCTGATGAGGTCGGTCGGTACTTGATGCCGAACCTGTCGTAGATGAACGACATCAGCCAGGCCGGCCCGATCATCAGGAATTGGATGTCCTCGAAGAAAGAGGGCTTCTTGCCCTCCACCTTGTGGCCGTAGAACTGCATCACCCAACCGAGCACGAAGATGGCGACGCTCGCCTGCCAGAGAGGTGTGGAGAAGTTCTCGACATACAGCCAGCAGATGGCGAGGCAGGCGACTACGTAGACCATCATTCCGATGGTCAGCGTCGGTGAAAGTCGGATGTAGAAGATGAACACCGGCAGCATGGCGATGGTCGCGAAGTTGAGCCAGGCGACATCGCCGAAGAACTCCGGAGTAGGAATGGACCAGAGAAGCCCCACCACAGAGAGGAAGATCGCGGGCACCGCGAACCAGTGGATCCTCTTGTTCAGTGGATTCTGATGGCTCTCGCCATACGCATCCAACCAGTCCTGCATCCCTCGGCTCTCACTCATGGAACGGCCGGAGGCGGGGACAGGTATGACTTCTGCTCTCGCCCGCAGGAGCGCGTTCGGCAGCATCGCGCGCACAGCGCACTCGCTATGAGTGAAGCCCGGACTCGCCCACCCGATGTGCCCTCCGCTCAACGGCCGCACCGACCTGCGCAGCGACACGGTCACGCAGCCCTCGGCCGCCATGCGCGACGCCATCGCCGATGCACCGGTCGGCGACGACGTGCTCGGCGACGACCCGACCGTGCAGATGCTGCAGGAAAATCTGGCGGCAATGCTCGGCAAGGATGCGGCGCTGTTCGTGCCATCGGGCACGATGGCGAACGCGGTGTCGGTGCGCACTCATACCACGCCCGGTGATGAGATCGTCACCGAGGGAACGAGTCACGTCTACGTCTACGAGGGTGGAGGATATGCGGCATTGTCCGGATGTTCGGTGGCCCTGGTGGAGGCGGAGAGGGGGATCATGGTCCCGGCGGATGTGGCGGCGGCGATCCGCAAGTCGAAGGGCAGCATGTCGCACTTCCCGGACTGCAGCCTCGTGTGCATCGAGAACACGTCGAACCGAGGTGGTGGAACCTGTTACCCGCAGGAATCGATCGACGCCATCTGCGAGCTGGCACACTCCTCCGGATGTGCTGTCCACATGGATGGCGCCCGGCTGTTCAACGCCGTGGTCGCCACCGGTATCGACGCCTCACGGATGGTGAGGGACTGTGACTCCGTCTCCATCTGCCTCTCCAAGGGACTGGGTGCTCCAGTGGGCTCGCTCGTCGCTGGGGGTGCCGACTTCATCGAGCGGGCGCACCGCTGGCGGAAACTGTTCGGTGGTGGCATGCGCCAAGCCGGTATCCTGGCCGCGGCCGGGTTGTACGCTCTGGAGCACAACGTCGAGCGGCTGGCCGAGGATCACGCACGGGCGCGCACTCTGGCCGAGGGGATCGACGCGCTGGATGGATTCTCCGTGGACCTCGATGCGGTGCAGACGAACATGTGCTACATCGAGTTGACCGGAGTCCAGAGTGGACAAGAGGCGGTGGCTGCTCTGGCGGAGCGGGGTGTCGACGTGCTCGATCTCGGACCCACCATGTTGCGAGCAGTCACCCACCTGCATGTCGACGATGACGACATCGAGCATGCAATCGCCGCTTTCGCGGACCTGTGAACAGGCGCGTGTGGCCCATCGGCGATTGAAATAGGGTCAGTTTCGCTCTCTGAGACATGAAGAGCGCGTGCGTGCACTGTGGAGAATACGCCGAGGATGAGGTATGTCCTCGCTGCGCCATGCTGCTTCCGCACATCATCGGCGACCAAGAGTCGCTTCGTCCAGACCCTGGGACCGGTGCGGCGGTGAACGCCGCGTTGGAGTCTGCTCGCGGCCTGTCCGCAGTCGAACGATGGGACGCTCTGCTGGATGTTCTGGTGCTCAAGCAGGATGCCAAGGTGCTCGAGGAGGCAGACCGGCACGAGGATTGGAACGGGTACTCCCGCACCCTCTGGGTGGCCGCGAGGCAATGGCATCACGACCGTGAGCGTGGACTGTGGGACGAGAATCCACCTGAATTGCCG
>CATMIM010000045.1 GCA_950068635.1 uncultured Candidatus Poseidoniales archaeon | reverse complement strand
CACGCCTGACCTGCTGCCGGCCGACATCACCGGCACGAACATCTACGACGCCAAGAAGGGCGAGTTCACATTCAAGCCCGGACCGATCTTCTGCAATCTGTTGCTCTCTGACGAGATCAACCGTGCGCCGCCCAAGACCCAGGCCGCTCTGCTGGAAGCGATGCAGGAGAAGCAGGTGACCATCGGGGTCGTGACCCACAAGCTGCCCTCCCCGTTCCTGACGATGGCGACGCAGAACCCGATCGAGCAAGAGGGAACCTACCCGCTGCCCGAGGCACAGGTCGACCGATTCATGATGAAGATGAGCGTCGGCTACCCCGACCGCGCGGATGAGGATGAGATCCTCGCCCGGCGTATCGCCCGCAAGAAGGACGCAGTCGATGTCGAGACCATCACCGACCCGCAGCGCCTCGTCGCCATGCAGCAAGCAACCGAGGATGTCTATGTTGACCCGGCCGTGCGCATGTACATGGTCGAACTGGTAGCGCGCACACGAGAGGACCCGCGGGTTCTGGTCGGCGCCTCGCCTCGTGGTTCACAAGCACTGTTGAAGACTGGACGAGCCGCAGCCACCATGCGCGGACGGGACTTCGTGACCCCGGACGACGTCAAGTCGGTGGCCACGCTGGCCATCTCACACAGGCTGATTCTGAAGCCGGAGCACCAGATCAAGGGACTCGAGAACGAGGAGGTCATCCAGACCATCCTCGGCCAGGTTCCGGTGCCCACGGTCTGAGCCTGACCTGGAGAGCGACCCCAGGGGAGCGAGGTGAGCGAGGGTGTGGTCCCGGAAGTCTGCCATGTTCGGCAGTCTGGCGATTGCACTCTACATGCTCGGCCTCACCCTGCGCAACCAGCAACTCGTGACCGTCGCGGTGGTGTTGCTCTCCTTCCTGACCTGGGCGGCGCTCAAGGCGGGACACGCCGATGTCGCGGCCAGTGGACGGCGGCTCGAGGAAAAGACAGACGAGGAAGCAGGTGTGAGCCTGTCCAATCTGTCGGCGATGCGGAAACTCTCCTCCGCACGCGTGTTCGAGGACGGGGAGGTCGAGGTCACTCTGAGGGTGCAGAACCACTCTCCGCTGTCCAAGGTGCTCGAGGTGCGCGACAGCCTGCCCGAGGTCATGCGCATCAAGAAGGGAGCCAACTACATCCTGATGGAACTGGGGCCGCGACGCGAGACGATGATCGAATACACGGTCGAATGTCCGCTGCGTGGCTTCTACACCATCGGCCCGGTGGCCGTTCGCATTCAGGACACGTTCGGATTCTTCCACAGGGAGAAGGAACTGCACGTCTATGACGACTTCCTGGTGTTCCCGAAGACCGAGGACCTGAAGGACGCATTCGTGAAGAGCAAGGTCCCGAAGATCTTCACCGGCGCGGTGAACATCCGTCAGCCGGGCCCGGGCTCAGAGTTCTACAACCTGCGCGAATATATTCCCGGTGACCCGATGAAGTCGATCAACTGGAGCGCATATGCACGCATGGGCAAGGTGATGGTCAACGAGCGCGAACGTGATGCGGTCAGTGACATCATCATCATCATCGACAGCCGCGCGGTGGCCGAGACAGGTCCGGTGAGTCGCAACTCACTGGTCTACGGAACGCGGGCGGCTGCGTCGCTGGCGCAGTTCTTCCTCTCACGACGTGACTCGGTGGGACTCGTTGTCTACGGTGATGAGATCGTCAGCGTCGATCGCGACACCGGCAAGAAGCAGCTGTACGTGCTGCTGACGAAACTGGCAGGCGCGATGGCGCGCGGCAACACCCCGTTGCAGGTCGTCACCAACCGCATCCTCCCGCACATCAACAGGGGTAGCCCGATCATCGTGCTCTCCTGTCTGGAGGACGACGCCACCATCGTCAACGCCATCCGCGATCTGCGAGCGCGCGACTTCGATGTGACCATCCTGACCCCCTCGAGCCTGGAGTTCGAATTCGACGCCCGCCGGCTCGATCGTACCGGCTATGAGGTGCTCAAGACCGAGCGGGACATCCTCATCAGCGAACTACGTGGACTCGGCGCATTCGTCATGGACTGGGAGCCAGACATGCTGCTGTCGACGGCCCTGGCAGGAGCAAGAGGATTCTGAGGTGAGTAAGATGGCGATTCCAGGTCAGACCGGCGACACCGCGCACCTGTATGAGGGTAAGACGGTACGCGCCGCGCCCCCCAGCCGGAAGAAACTGGCCGGCCAGATGAAGGGCAGCAAGGAGATTCCGAAGGATGCGGTTCCTGACGTGCACATCCCTACGTTCGTGGAGAGCATGTTCGGAGGACCGCTCGTCCCGCGTATGCGGTTCCTGCCCGCAGACAAGATGGTGCAGACGCTACAGATGCTCGCCGGTGTCGTGATGATCCTGCTCGGAGTGCTCACCTACGTGGTCACCCCCGTGTCCGGTACCCTCTGGTTCGCCTTCTCCGACATGCTGGGTGTCGAGGTTCTCGGTGTCGTGCTGCACCTGACCGTCGTGCTAGCTGCACTCGGTTGTGGCTTCTGGGGAATATTCCAGCGCGACGCTCGCTTCCTGCTCGCTTCCTACGTTCTGTTCATCCTGGTCTCGCTCAGGTTCGCTTCCAGCAAGGTGACCTTCCAGTGGCTGCCAATAGAAGGAGAATTCATTGAGAAGATTCTGCTGATCATGTATGCGGTCTTCCTGGTGATGTACATGGAGTTGACCAACTCCGTCATCCGCTTCTCGATGCTCGACACCAGCATCCGCACTGGCGAAGTCTACGTGATGAATGTGAAGAAGGTGCTCAACCGCTACCACATCAGCCTGGTGATCACCCCCGTCATCGCCGCCGCCGTCGCCTTCCTCACCCTGATGATCAACATCGTCATTCCCGCCATCGTCGGCCTGTTCAGCGAGATCACCGCCACGCGGCTTCGCGAGAGCGTCGAGTTGACCAGCGTCTACGGAGTGGCACTAGGGACGATGATCGTCTTCCTGGTCGTCGCTGCGGTGTTCGGTGCGAATCTGCCAGCGCGCTTCCAGAAGTTCCGTGAGAGCGCGTGAGAGGCTTCTCTCCACTCCGTCAGGTGAGCAGGTCGAGCCGGCGTGCCAGCCGTTCGAGGGCTTGCTCGGTCTGCTCTGAGGGAACTGTGTAGCGCAGGGCGTGCTCACTCGACTCGAGCCGGACGAGATCGATATCCGCTGCGTCTGCTGCTGAACGAATGTTCTCTCGCACTTCAGCATCGCCACCAACCCCTTCGCCGACGAAACTTAGCAGGGTCACCGGGGGCAGAACCTCGTATCGCGGGGGTTGCAGCAGCGCGGAGAGCAGCCGAGCAGCGCGCCCCGAGGCGCGCTCGGAAACGAGCAGCAGCGCCTCGCCTGGAGACGCCCGCAGCGACCACACCGAGATGCGCGCCTGACCGAGTGTCTCTGACACCTGCGCCAATGTCGGTGCAACAGACCCCGCGGCTCCCAACTCGATGCGCAACGGCCTAAGTCGCGGCAGACTGCCAACGGCGCGCACGCGTGGACTCAGGGTGAGCACGGACGGCCCGATGCGGGTACCGTCCACACCATCATCGTGCAGTGGGCGCAATCGCAGGGGAAGCCCGAGGGCGCGCAGTGGTTCGACCGCCCCAGGGTGCAGCATCGGTTCACTGAACAGAGCAAGTTCGACCGCTTCGGTGTACGACAGGTATGACAGATTCCGCGACGGAAGAGACCAGCGAGGTGAGAGCGACAGGACTCCCGGCACATCACGCCAGATGGTCACCTCTCTGGCATCAAGAGCAGCCGCGAGGCTGGTCGCCGTCAGGTCCGACCCACCTCTCCCAAGCAGCGTGAGGTCACCTGATTCACTGAGACCATACCAACCTGTGACCACCGGGATCGATGATTCAAGATCGAACGTGAGGTGGTCACGCATTCGGTCAACATCGATCACGCCTTCCTCTCCGCTTCCCTCGATGTGGATTCCGATCTCCTCTGACCAGGCGGGATGACAGTGGATGCCGTTGGCATCCAGCACGCTGCACACCGCCAGCGTGCTGAGTCGCTCACCGCTGGCGAGCACCTGTGCGCGGATAGAATCGGATGGTGTATGCGAATAGCTGCGGAGATACGCGTTGAGGGTGCTGAGCGTCTGCTTGAACCGGGCACCCCATGGTCCGCCCACAGTCTCAGGCGCCGCTTCGAGATGAGTCATTTCGATAGCGGCCGTGAACGCGTCGATGTTCTCCGCCTCGCCGCGCTCGAGCTGGTCGAGCAAGCGGTCGGTCACACCGTGGAAGGCGGAGACCACCAGCACCTGTTGAGAGGTGGAGTCGGTCACCCTCCGCACGATGGCGATGAGATCCTCCCGCCGCACGAGACAGGACCCGCCGAACTTGTGCACCTCTGCCGATTCCTTCACGTCGACCACCCTCCGCGTAGAGCGAGGTCACACAGCACGAGCCGTGCCGCCGCTTCAACGACAGGAGCCGCGCGCGGAGCGAGCACCGGGTCATGCCGGCCACCGACCACCAACGGCCTGGGCTCATCTGCCTCCAGATGCAGGGTCAACTGCTCCTGCGGGATGCTGCTGGGTGGCTTGAGATGCAATGTCACGAACAGATCCGCCCCGGTAGCCAACCCACCGAGCGCTCCATCAGCTCGCTCTCCCGCTGGCCTGGGACCAGATTCAGCAGCCTCCCATGGATCGTTGTGCTCGCTACCGCGCATCCTCGAGGCGTGCACACCGCGACCGAATTCGACCGCGCGCGCCGCCGGGATGGCCATCAAGGCGTGGGCGAGCGCCGGTTCAAGACCGGCGAACCACGGCTCTCCGAATCCAAGCGGGAGTCCTGAGATGCGCAGTTCGACGCTGCTGCCCACCGAATCTCGCTGTTTGCGCACCTGTTCGACGAACTCCACCATCTTCCGCGCTGCGTCTGCATCGCGGCAGCGGATGCGCGCATAGTCATCGCCTGCTCCTACTGGACAATGCTCGATTCCCTGCGCCTCGATGTCCCCCACCGTCGAAGTGTGGGCTTCGATACCGTCGACTCCGAGAGCGGCGGCGAGTGGGCGGCAGATGCTGGCGGCGGCGACAAGGCCCGCCGTCAACCGCCCGGAGTGGCTACCCCCGCCGCGCGGGTCTGAACTCCCTTCAGAACGTGTGAGCTCAGGAAGGTCTGCGTGGCCGGGTCGCGGGTGCTCGGGCAAGAAGTCGTAGTCCGAGGAGCGGGCGTCGCGGTTGCGGATGAGAATCAGGATGGGCCAACCGGTGGCACGACCTTCGTAGACACCTGAGAACAGTTCGCAGTCGTCGGTCTCCTGCCGCTTCGAGGCGAGTGGACCTCCCGGGCTGCGCGCCGCCATATCCTGAGCCAATGCCTCCATGTCGATCGGGGTGCCTGCGGGGAGCCCCTCGAGCAGCGCTCCGACAGCAGGTCCATGGCTCTCTCCGAACAGTGTGACCGAGAGCGCTTCTCCCATCCGCATGCTCATGCAATCACCTCACCGAGCAGATCATCCAGACCAGACTCTCGTCTCTATGGATTCAAAACCACGCTGCTCGAGGGTTGTCTTGATGCGGCGGGTCGTGGTTGGGTTGTTCGAGGGAATGAAGCAGATGATCGCTGGTCCTGAACCGCTGATCCCTGCCGCTCGCCCACCCCACACCATCATGTCGTTCGCCAGTCGGCGACCAGGCCCATCAGCGAGCGCGGTGGCCACTGCGCGGCCATTCAGAGTCAAGGCGAGCAAGAGGTCCCCCTGCTCAACGGCGTTCACTGCTGCTTGGAACTGCTCGGTTCCCATGGCGAACCGCTCGGGGACCGGCAGCAGCTCCCGCTCTCCACGCAGGGCTATGATCACAGTCCAATCATCGGGCACTGGGAACTCGCCTTCCAAGAGGATCCCTTGAGCGGCTGGGAGGTTGGGGTCGACGACCTTCCAACCAGGTGTCAGGGCCGCCCATGAATCATCGATGCTGCCGGTGAGCGACACTCCGGCCGTGAGTTGCGCACGTGAGGCGAGATCCACTATGTCAGCATCTTCCAACTCGACTTCAGTAGCCTGCATCAACGCCTTTATCGCCGCCACTGAAAGAGCGGCCGAACTCTTCAATCCCACTCCTATCGGGACGTCACTGCGCACCTGCCAGAACAGGTATCTCGCCGGGCGGGAGAGTCCGGCATCCTCCCACACGCTGACCGTGTGCTCGAGCAGGTTTGATGGGTCGTCGGGCACGTTGTTGGGCTCGTCGTCGAGCAACCGCACTCTTGTCGAGATCTCCAGACCGAGGCTGGAACCATATCCCGCCCCCAGAGCATGAAGCAGAGTGCAAGCGCCGTGCGCCGCACCTTGGCCCAGCACAGCCATCTCAACGCTCCTCGACCCGCTGCTCTATTGGTTGACCTATGTGCCTGCCGGCTACGCCGGCACTTCCGAGCAGACGCATGCCCTCCTCGACACCGGTCACCGAGATCGCAGTTCCATCCTCAGCAACGAGCCGGACTGTCTCCGCCTGCTGGACGAACAACTGACCTTCGATTCCACCATCTGTGATGAAGCGTAGCAGGAGCATCGGCCGCTGCTCGATCTTCAGCCGTCCCACCGCAACGGGCCGGCAGCCCATTGGAGAGACGACCAGCACCTCTTCGCCGGCGGTCAGTTCGCACAGGTAGCGTGTGCTTCCATCGGCGAGCAGAGTGTACGCATGCACCGGACCGGCGTTGACACGGAACGGGCGCGGCGGGACGAATGCGGACTCGAGTGTCTCCCCATGCACCAGACAGAGCGCATTTGCGCTCGAGCCGACCAAGATCCCTTCACCCACTTCGAGCAACTGCACCATATCGACGCAGACGCGGTCGGCCAATCCAGAGACTTCGACCGAGGTGATGGTAACGGATTCCAGCAGCACCTCTTGTTCGAGCAGGTCTGACGCTCCCTCCTCGGCTCCAGTCAGCGCGGCCAGACGTTCGGCCGCCAGCCGCTCACCCTCCTCCCACAGCGCATCGTCGGAGGGGAGCAGCAGCGCATCCACGCCGCGCTGGAGTGCGAACGCCGCACCCTGCAATTGTGCCAGTTCGTCGACCTCCGCCACAATCCGGGTCGGGCTTCCCTCGGCTGCAGCGACCAGATTCTCGAGGGGAATCATCGTCCAGTCACTACAGGTGAGCAGGAGCCAGTCAACCATGCCGACCAGCGCTCGCGCCGCCTGCTGACCCTCCGCGTCATCGATGAGCACGTGCGCACCACGAATCTGTCCCTGAGCATCGGTCAGACTGCCATCCTCGTCAGCGAACAGCAGGCGTGGACCGCCATCGCCGAGTGCCCAGTCGGGCACCTCTTCACGTGAACGACAGAGCAGCATGTCCGCCGGACGTGATTCGTTGTTGCCAGCATCACCTGCGACGCTCAACCAGAGCTGCACTCACATCACCTCATCAGTCATCGGATTCATCGGCTTGTTCGTCAGGTTCGCCGAACC
>CATMIM010000044.1 GCA_950068635.1 uncultured Candidatus Poseidoniales archaeon | reverse complement strand
GTTGTCGCTCCTGTCTCTGGAGTCTACTGACCTCGGCGCCGAGCGCCTCGCGGTCCTGGGCGGGCGCCTCCTCCTCGAGGTCCTCTCCCTGCAGCAGCAGGTCATCGCGGGCGAGCCGGTTCTCCTGTAGCTCCTCTTCGAGCGTAGCCAACTGCTCGTGGATCAGTTCGACCTGTGAACTGGCGCGATCCGCCTCAAGTTGGACCTCCGTCAATTCGTCGGCCAGTTCGCCGACCTGTTCGGTCGCCTTGCCGAACGCCCGGTTGAGTGCGTGCGTCTCCTTGTCGCCTGAATCGAGCGCGTCACGCGCCTCCTCTTCCTGAAGAGCCGACTCCTCGTTGTCCTTCTGCACCTGCACAAGCGTATCGCGCGCCTCTGCCAATGCCGTCTCGTGATCCTCCTGCGCGCCACGAGCATCCTGTAACTCGGTTTCGAGCACACCCGCTTCGCGCACGCAGTCCTCGATGTCCCGCTCGTGATCGGTCACCCGGTCCTTGAGCGTCCCGACGAGCACCTCCAGCCGGCGCAACTCCTCCAGTAACTTGCGGTCATCGTCGCCGACGACCTCGTTCAACTGCCGCTGGACCTCGACGATCGCCTTGTCCAACTCGTGTGATTCCTTCTCTCCGGCCTCGAGATCATCGCCCAGAACCTTCAGGCGCTCGATGTAGTTCGTGCGCTCGTCGCTGACCAGTTCGATCTCCTCGAAACGGCTGCGATGCTGCGAGTGCAGCAGCACTCGCCGCGCGTTCTCCAACGATTCCTGCAGCTCACGGTGCTTGAGCGCCTGTTTGCGCTCCTTGGAGAGTGTCTTGATGCGCGCACTGAGTTCCTCCTCGAGCACCCCGATGCGCTCGAGATAATCCTCGACCTTCGCCTGCTGCTTGCCAGCCTTGCGCAGTTCGTCGTCATAGGCGGTGACTCCCGCGACGTCCTCGAGCACCCGCCGACGTTCCCTTCCGGTCATGGTGGCGAGCAGGGTGACATCACCCTGGAGCACGATGTTGTAGCCGTCTCCGCGGGCACCGGCCTCGGTGAGCAGCCTGCGGAATTCGGTGGCGGAGGAGGGGCGGTCGTTGAGGTGATAGGCGGAGTTGATGTTGTCCTTGCGCCCGAGCTTGATCGTCCGCGTGAGTCGCACTTCGTCGGCATCCAACTTCAGACGCCGCCGCCCACCGTTGCGCGAACTGTTGCTGAACACGAGGGTCGCCTTGCAGAACTTGGCGGCCCTGCCCTTCTCCCCGCCGTTGTAGATCAGTTGCTTGAGGTTCTGCGCGCGCAGACTCTTCGAAGACTTCGGGCCGAGCACGAACTGGATGGCATCGCCGATGTTCGACTTGCCGCTCCCGTTCGGTCCCGTCACGGCGGTGAAGCCTTCCTCCAGGGGTATCGTCACCTCGCCTTTGAACGACTTGAAGTTCTCGAGTTCAAGTGCCAGCAGGTGCATGTCCCATCCCTCGTGCATCGGGTCACGACCCGACCCCAGAACTGCCCGCCGCTTTCAACTGAATATAAAGAATAGTGGAATCACACCCACGCGGGCGTGATTTGAGAACACCCGTTTCAGCGCCACGTGGCCCGTTCTAGAGATGTACGGAGATTATCCGACGAGGATTGCAGGGCGGCTGGGCGTCGAGTGACACGACCGCTCTCAGTCCAGTTCTCCGGTGAAGTTGCACATCTGGCATCCCTGGCCGCTGCAGTAGTGACATTTGCGCCCGACCCGCATGCTGTCGAGCTCGCTGCTCGTCCCGATCTGGAAGATGTCCTCGTATTCGTCCAGTTTCAAGGAGGCCCTGAGGTCACCCACCGTCGGTGGTCCACCCTCCTTCTTACGCCGCTCGATCGACCCCTTCCATTGGGAGGAGCCGCCCTGTCGTTCCCACGGCTCGGCGAATCTATCCGGCGCCTCGCCGATGCTCTTGAGCCGACGCAGGCTCTTGCGGATCGCGTGCGCGCCGAGACCGATCAGGAGCACATCGACCAGCAGCGAGGGCAGCGGCAGGCCGAACACCGCCCCCCAATCGAGTTGTGAGCCGTCGCCGGTGAGCATGCCGAGCGCATCGGCGACGCCGGTGAGCGAGAGGACGACCCCCAGGAGCAGGCGCATCCGGGCGAGCAGCTTCGCCATGTCGCGGCTCAATTTGACGCCCCCCTCCTCCGACAGCGCCAGTGCTGGCGCCGCCGCGATGGCGAACAATGCGAAGGCGGCGAGTGTGAAGTCGGTGGCCGCGTATGTGCCCAACGGTGCGATGCAGTCACTCATTCGGTCAGCAGCAAGATCTGTGTTGATGGCGGTCGAGGAACAGCCGCCAGAGGCGAACTCTGCGAACAGCAGTTTGTAGCGCGTACTCTCGTTATCCTCGGAGTACTCGTAGAATCCAACCTCCGAGTTGTAGAGCACCATGACCAGCAGCAGCACCCCGGAAAGAGCCAAGAGGACGTGGCGGAGCCTAGCCATGCCAAGGGTAATCGTTCCCGCCGCCTGATAGCGGTTTTCCCCCCACGGTGTGGTGGAAGCGGTTGAGCAACGTTCAATTCAACATCCGGGGGAGGGCGACTCCGGAGGACCCACTGATGGTCGACGTCACCATAGTCGGCTCGGGGATAGCCGGACTGTTCGTTTCGCTGAGATGCGCACGCGCGGGATATCAGGTGGCGCTGGTCACCAAGAAGCAACTGACGGACTCCTCGACCAACTGGGCACAGGGGGGCATAGCGGGCATTCTCGACTCCTCGGACGAGGAAGCCGTGCAGGCTCATGTCCTCGACACGCTGGCTGCCGGGGACGGGCTGTGCGACGAGCGCATCGCCAACATCGTCGCCAGCGAGGCGGCCTACCGCATCGCCGACCTCATCACAGAGGGCGTGCAGTTCGACCAGGACCCGGAGGGGGAGTACGACCTCGCCATGGAGGGTGGCCACCAACGCCGGAGGATCCTGCACACCAGAGATGCGACCGGAGCGGAGATCGAAAGGGCGCTCATCCAAGGATGTCGCAGCGAACCCCGCATCACCATCCACGAGGACTGCCTGGCCCTCGACCTGATTCTCGAAGACCGGCACGCGGAGGAACGCAGGATCGTAGGCCTCTGGTGCCTGGGGAGTGACGACCAGCCGTTCACCCTGCCCAGCCGTGCTGTCCTGCTGGCCACAGGGGGTGCTGGGCAACTGTTCCGCCAGACCACCAACCCGACGGTCGCGACGGGTGACGGGATCGCCATGGCCGTGCGCGCGGGCGCGTCCGTGAGGGACCTGGAGTTCGTCCAGTTCCACCCCACCGCTCTCGCGCTCGCGGGTGACCGCCCGTTCCTGATCACCGAGGCCCTCAGGGGAGATGGTGCCGTGCTGATGACCGAGGAGGAACACCGACGCTGGACACAGACCGACCGGACTGTTCCTCCTGCCACCCTCTCGTTCATGCTCAAACACCATGCGAACGGCAGCCTGGCCACCAGAGACATCGTCGCTCGCGCGTGTGATTCAGAGATGAAGCGGAGCGGGGATGCGCACGTGCTGCTGGTGACGGAGCACCTTGACGGAGAGGAACTCGCCGAGCGCTTTCCCACCATCGCCCAGAGACTGCAGCGTCACGGGCTCGAACTCGGACGCGACCCGCTGCCGGTGGCACCGGCCGCGCACTACCTGGTCGGTGGGCTCGCCGTCAATGAATGGGGTGAGGTGTGGCAGCGCGACATGGCCGCTGACGACCCGACCAACACAAGCCGCCTGGGCAACGTGATCGCAGGGCTGTACGCGATCGGCGAGATATCCTGCACCGGTCTGCATGGAGCCAATCGATTGGCTTCGAACTCGCTGCTCGAAGCGGTCGTCTTCAGCCATCGGGCGGGCGCACGGGTCATGGAGGCCCTGAGCGCAGATCCGGAACCAGCGCAGGTCGACCTCCCTGACTGGAGAGTTGAAGGGCTCACCGACCTCGAGGAGCACACACCGCTGGTGCACGACCGCGCCCAGCTCAGGTCGACCATGAGCGACGATGTCGGCCTCGTCAAGCGCGACGCACGCCTGAGAAGGGCGGTCCGCCGACTCGACCTGCTCTCAGAGGAGGTGGAGCGCATCTGGCTGCGCTGTCGGCCGACCGTCGAACTCGTTGAACTGCGCAACATGGTACTGCTGGCGAGACTCGTCACCGTGGCATCGCTTGCTCGCCGCGAGAACGTCGGGCTGCACCACAATCTCGACCTGGCGTAGGCGACTGATGCCACCCATCGCACGGGTTAGGATGAAGTAGTAGAAGTGGGGCGACCTGACTTTATGGCACAAGGCACTGTGAAGTGGTTCAACCAGATGAAGGGCTTCGGATTCATCGAGCGGGAAGATGGTGATGACCTCTTCGTCCACAAGTCCCAAGTTGAAGGAACGATAAAAGACGGGGACAACGTTGAGTTTGAAGTCGGCGAGGGGCCGAAGGGACCCAATGCGACGAACGTCCGTAAGATCGACGACTGAACCCACACCAACAAGGATTTCGACTGGCTTCTGGCTGAGCGGAGCCTAGGTCAATCGGTCTGGAGTGAATGCTCGATTCCTTTGACCATCGTGAGCAACTGCTGATTCAGCGGTGTCGGGATTCCGTGCTCCTCGGCCATGCGCACGACTTCACCACAGATGGCGTCGATCTCCGTCGGCCGGCCGGCCATCACGTCCTGCAGCATCGAGCAGCGGTTCTCCGCAGTAGCGCCGAGCACCTCGTCCAGCCGTCGCTCAAGGTCGATGTCTGAAAGGTCGATGCCCTCGGCGGCCACGACCAGCGCCGCTTCGTGCATCGCCGCCTGCGCCTGGTCCCTCAGGTCGGAGCGCGACAGGATCTCCCCGTTGCGCACTCCGCAGATGGCGGCGAGCGGGTTGATGGCCACGTTCAGCAGCAGTTTCACCACGAGCGTCCTGTCAATGTCATCGACCCACTCAGGAGACAACCCGGCATCGAAGAGCAATTCGAACAATCCGCGGACGCGCGCATCTTCGGCAACGAGATCGCTGCCGGGGAAAGAACCCAACTCGATGCTGCCGCGACCGGTCCAGCGAAGCTCCCCCGGAGTGGAACGCAGGGCTGCGTGTGTGGTGCTGCCACCGAGCACACGGTGGCGACCCAGACGGGTTGTGAGCACCTGCGCGTGTCCGATCCCGTTCTGCAGGCTGACCGCTATGCCATTCGGCCGCAGCAGGGCCTCTGCGATGAGTGCCAGCCCCGGAGTGGAGTCAGCCTTGCCGCACACCAGCGCGACATCAGCACATCCGAGCAGTGGCTCGACCGGCTCGCCTTCTGAGACCACCCAGCGGTCGGGCAGGACCTGCTCCATCTTCCCGTCAGCGGCCTCGAGTCGCAAACCGACGCTCGCCAGCATCCGCGCAGTGTCACCGCGCGCGTAGAGCAGCAGGTCGGCGTCGGTGGTGGCCAGCCGCGCCGCGACCAGTCCACCTATCGCGCCGACCCCAAGCACAGCCACGCGCACCTGATCACCCCTCATCGAACCCCGGCCCGCAGTCCCCAACAACCTCGGGAGTCAGGCAATGGGCAGCGAGGTTGAGCACCGCCGCACCGTTGTCGAGATCCAACCACGCGAGGCGCAGCACAGCATCGTCAGTCGCCGGCCCAACACCGATCGTCATCGGCTCTACCTCTCCTGGATGCACCGTCGAGACGAGCACATCTCCCCAAGCGAAATCAGAGCGCACGTCACCCGAATAGCGCACCTGGATGGTGATGTTCTCGTCACCCAGATTGAACAGTTCGACATCCTTGTCGAGCAGGGCGATGCCACCCCATCCCCACTCGATTTCACCACCCACGCCGAGAGCCAGCGCGGGCCCTGGCACCAGTGAGAAATACTGCGACACCGGGAACACGGCACCCGCATCATCGTCACACACCGCCAACACGCCATCCTCCAGCAGCAGCAAGGAGAGATTCGCACCACCGGCGAGGTCGGGGACCCTCATCATCGCCTGCTTGTGGGCCTCCCATACGTAGACGCCGTCCTCGATTCCAGGTTCCCTCGCGGCACCCGTCCGGGCGCAGACCAGCTCCCCTTCGCCCAGTTCCAGTTCCGCTCCCGGATGCAACCACGCGGGAATCCACATCTGCTCACCATGAGCGTGCCACCCGAGTGCAGGAGAGGGGAGCAGGGCGAGTGGAACGTCCAGTCGGAGCGGCCAGGTGAACACGCTCCCGTCGTCGAGGGTCAGCGTCAATGGCAGCAGCGCGCCATGCACATCCCTCTCGAGCGCAACCAGCGCACCCTCTGCGCCGCGCACGCACACCATGTGAGAGTCGGACACCGGGTTGAATGCTGAATCGGAGGGAGTTTCCACCGTCCACAGAGGATGGGCCAGACTCAGGTTGCCCGGCGTGCTGTCAGCGGAGATCGAGATGTTGCTGCACAGCAGCGGGAGGGAGCGGGTGGCGTAGGTCCCCCAGTCGCCCTCGAACTTCCAGTCGGGTCCGCTCGGGCGCAGGTCGGTTGCAGGAACCAGCCTGATGGTGTGACTGCGCACCTGCATGCCTTCACGCACCAGCAGCACGAGGTCAGTGGGAGTCAGCTCCGAGCCATCGGATGGAAGCGCGGCCTCGAACAGCAGTTCGCCATCATTGAGCGGGTCGACATGACCCGCCGAACAGGTGGTCGGGAGCGGGTGGTTGGCAGAACTTCCCGGGTCACAGGTGAGCGTCACGTTCCATCCGTCGCGCGGCGGGGAGAGCCACGCGGACACCAGCACCTCGCGACCGTGCACACCGATCAGGTCGATGCTGAGTTGCAGCGAGTTCTGCTCACCCGCTGCCCAGTCGACCTCGTCGGGCCAGTCGAGCGCCACACCTTCATCCCAATCGGCCATCGGTGCAACCGTCTGCATCCCCGGGAAGGCGATCAGCAGGGCGAACACAGCCAGCGCCGCCAGCCGCATCTGCGCGGGTGGATCAAACGGGGCGACCTCGTCGAGCAGCAGCGGCAGGTTCTGTGCCACGTCCTGATTGAACGTCCGCCACGCCCCGAGCGCGAACACGATGAACCACGGAATGAAATCCGAGATGACCAACGAGAACATGGCTGCGAGCATGAACAACCCCAGCAGGCTCAGTTGCAGCGTCTGCCCGAGCATGCGTTCCGGCCCCAGCAGAGCGGTCAGCAGGCGATGCCCGGGGAAGCCGGGCACGGGAATCAGCAGTAACCATCCGAACAGCATCAGCGTCTGGCCGGCGAGCGCCAACGGATGCAGCCAGGCCGAGCGCAGAGCGAGAACATCGAGTGGGATGAAGGACAGCGAGAGCAACTGGACGAGCGCGTTGAGTTGAACCTGGATCGGAGCTTCGCGCAGAGCGGGTGCAGTGGTCGGCGTGAACAGCAGTCCGGCGAGAGTGTAGAGCAGTCCCAGTGTGAGCAGAGTGAGGGGCATCACGAGGCTGACCTGAGCGAGCCTGAGACGATTGGGCCACGGCAGCTGTTCG
>CATMIM010000043.1 GCA_950068635.1 uncultured Candidatus Poseidoniales archaeon | reverse complement strand
AGCGTATCGAATTCGCGCGAATCCCCCGCCAGATTTCATGGACCGTACAGCCGACTGCCGGAGGATCGATGGCAAATCAGGCAGTGCTTCGTGGTCGAGCACCGCCCGAAATGGACGGGACATCCGATCTCCAGCAAGATCATGTTCGTCGATGAGGAGACCTATAACGTTGTTTTGGCCTTGATCTTCGATCACGATGATGCCTTGTGGAAATCCATCGTCATGATGTATCGCAGACCGGGCGATGCAGGTGATGGGCGGCTACGGATATGTCGGAGAGTATGTCGTGGAGAGGCTGTGGCGTGACTCCAAACTGCTTGAGATCGGAGGTGGGACACTGGAGAGCCACCAGAAGAACATCACCCGTGACCTCGACAAGAATGCGGATGCGCTCCGCTGAGCCGGAGGTGCCGACGTGCACGAGTGGACCTGGCGCGACTGGAACGACCCTGATGGTGGCGTCATCCGTCTGTGGGGGACGGTAGCCACCGTCATCCTCCCTCGGGCGCTGCGCCCGCGTGATGACTGGGACGGAGTGGCATTCCTGTTGACCTACGAAGAGGTCGAGGTTTGGGATGAAGAGGATGCGATGGAGAAGCGCAGCCGTGGCGCTCTGACAAAGTTGGCTATCGAGGGGGGCGGCGATTTCGCTCGCATGCTCGAGCGTATGCTGCAACTCGACCTGCTCAAGGCGGGGCGCTTCCCCGACCCTGAGCCCCGCCGCCTGTTCAACCTAGCCGAGAAAGGTGAGTTGCCCTACTACTTCGTCGAGCCCGACACAACTGATGACGAGTGGGTGGAATATCTTGAGGCGACCGCCGATGAGGCGGCTCGACTGTCGAGGATGCCCGGTCACCTGTTCGCGCGCAGGAGTTGGCGAAAGGCACTGAAGGAGGCGCTGAAGGACTCTTCTCCGCCGAAGGGAGTCGCTGCGGAGGAGGCGGACCAGCTGGCCTACGCCGCCGCCCTCTCCACCGCTTGGTGGCGACGCTCGGAGACGATGTACAACCCAGATCTGCGCCGTCGGCGAGATCTGCGTCTGGCGGCAAGATTGCGCGGTTCACTGGCATCATTGCGGGATACTGGCATCAGTTCGCCGGTGCTGATGGTTCCGCTAGCTCAGGCTTGGACGAGCGACTTTCTCGCAATCCTCAAGGAGGAGCCGGACCCAGAGCCCTTCGTAGCATCAAGAGCGGAGGATTGACTGATGGCACGCAGGCAGGCGGTGAACGTCCGCGTCGTCAACAGGCTGGTGCGCTACACAGCCTCGGAGTCGATCGATGGCGACGAAGTCGTATCGCAACTCGGAGGGAAGAAGTCCGGGAAGTCGGTCATCCTGGCGCTCAAGTCGCCGCGAGCGACCCTGCTCATCGATGAGGAGGGCAGGCTCGTCGTGCACGGGACCTCGCACCCGGAGGTCTCCCGAGCCGCCGCCAAGGAACTGCTGCTCAGATTGGGTCAATCAGATTCGGGCCTGACCACGGAGCGTGGCCCGCTCGTCGTCTCGTTCCATTACGGCCAGCCGCTGCGCACGGACCGCATCCAGGAGTTCGTGCCCGAGGCGAAGGTGGACGAGCGGCTGGAGTGCATCCGTATCGTCGATGAGCAGTACGACATGGAGCTGCTGTTCTTCAGCAACGGTGGGGGGGTTGCACTCGGTGCGCGTTCTGAGAACATGGTCAGTCTGGCAGCCTCGCACTGGGGTACGCGCTTCGATGCCGAACGACTGTTCGTGGAGGTGCTCGTGAGAAATGACCGAGAGCCGGAGGCGCATGATGCCGAACCTGCGGACGGGGACGACGAGGACCAGGAACAGCCCCTCGACCTCGAGGATTCGTGAGGTGACGGCGTGTCCCTCGTTAACGGCCGCTGGGAAGGGCCTGTGCTCGACAATCACTTCCACCTCGACAGGGGGAACCGGTTCACCGACGCCGCGCTCGACTTCCAACGTGCTGGGGGTACCCACCTCGTGCTGGTGCACAAACCCGGAGCCATCCCTCCTGTGGACATCTCGGGCTACCGCTCCGCCTACGCCGACACTCTGGACATGGCAGAAACCGTACGCCGTGACCTCGGGCTTCACGTACGTGTCGTGCTCGGGCCGCACCCGGCGGTGTGGGCGCATCAGATCGACGACCTCGATGTTGAGAGGGCGAGTGAATTGCACTTGGAGGCGGTCGAACTCGCGATAACCCATTGTGAGGAAGGAGATGCGGTCGGCGTGGGCGAGGTCGGACGACCCCACTGGGAGGTCGACGAGGTCATCTGGAGCGCGGCGAATGACCTGTTCTCAGAGGTGCTCTCGATGTGCTCCAAGGCGGGGGTCCCGGTGCAGCTGCACTTGGAAGGAGACGGTGAGCCAACCTACTCCGACGTCGCTCAGATGTGTGACGCGGCCGGGATGTTCCGCAACGATGCGATCCATCACCATGCGCAGGCGGATGTGAGTGCCGCGTTCACCCACGGGATGACCCCCTCCGTCCTGGTCGGGAAAGGGTGTGTGCAGACCATCGTCGACACCGTCGCCAGCAACCAGACGGGATTCCTGATGGAGACCGACTACATGGACGACCCGCGGCGTCCCGGAGCAGTTCTCGGTCCGAAGACGGTGCCCAAGCGCACCCAGGCGCTGGCGACGGCGCTCATCGAGGCGGGAGAGGATGCAGAAGAGGTGCTTCATCGAACGCATCAGGATCTTCCAGAATCCCTCTATGCGAATTGACCCCCACGTGCCCGCACGTGCGGGTGGGCGGAGAATCACAGATTCTCCGTGTTCCCCACACAGCAGGCAAAGGTCTTGAAGGGCTGTGGGCGCGCCAGCCGCGCTGTAGGACAGTACTGGTGGTTTCATGTTGGAACTTGAAGGAAAGACTGCACTGGTGTTCGGAGTCGCCTCCGAGGAGAGCATCGCCTGGGCGATCTGCACGCAACTTGCACAGGCCGGATGCAACCTCGTGCTCGGTTACCAGAAGCGGTTCAGGAGCCGCGTGTTCCAGTTGCAGGAGAAGTTACCGGCGATCACAGGATTCCACCCTGTCGACGTCGCCAGCGATGAAGCGACTGCGGAGTTCTTCACCGAATGGCAGCGGGAGGATGCCGGTGCCAAGGCGGACATCGTCATCCACGCCATCGGGTTCGCGCCCGCCGAGTGCTTCGACCGCCCCATCCTGTTCGCCGAGAACGACCCCATCTCCACCGCCATGACCGTCTCCGCACATTCGCTGCAACGGCTGCTGCGCCACGCGCTGCCGCACCTGAATACCAATTCATCGACGATCTGCCTCACCTACGCCGCCTCCACTCGCTGGGTGCCGAATTACGGCGTGATGAGCATCGCCAAGGCCGCTCTCGAGGCGTGGACCCGCGAACTGGCCAACCACCTCGGCCCTGAGGGACACCGCATCAACGCCATCTCGAGCGGCCCCATCCCGACCCTCGCCGCTTCCGGGATCCCTGGATTCGACGACATTCTGAAACATGTGGAGCGCAACTCGCCCCTGCGACGTAATGTCACCCAGGAGGATGTCGCAGGCTGCGCGCTCTGGCTGGCCTCGCCGCTCGCCGCTGGCGTGACAGGACAGGTGATACACGTGGATGCTGGTTACTCGACGATCATGGTCCCAGAGAGCATCTCTGACCGAGGGTGAGGCCGATGGACATCGACGAGGCGCCGCAGGACCCGTTCGAGCCGGTGGCCATCGTCGGCATGGCGGCGCTGCTGCCCGACGCCGACGATGTCGCTGCGTTCTGGGGCAACGTGCTGGAGTCGCATGTGTCGTTTCGAGACATCCCCGCTGACCGCTGGGAGACGGGTGACTTCTGGGTCGAAGGCGGGCCCGGGGCGGTGGAGGAGAACAAGACCTACTCGAAGATCGGCGCGTTCGTCGAGGGCTTCGAGTTCGACTGGCGCCGCTGGAAGCAGCCTCCAGGGACTCTGGCACAGATCGACGAATGCCAGTTGTGGGCGGTGTCCGTCGCTGCGGACTCGTTGGCCGATGCCGGGTACGGAGATGGCGAGGGCGACAAGCAACTGCCGAATGCGCGCACCGGGGTCGTGTTCGCCAATGCCCTCGGAGGAGAGAACCGCAACCTGTCGAACCTCAGGGTGTGGGCCGACCAGATCACCCGCAAGGCTGTCGAGGCTGGGATGCCGGAGTCGGGCAGCGAGTCGTTCAAGCAGGCGATCGCCGAGGGCACACCGAAGATCGACGAGGACACGATGCCCGGCGAGTTGGCAAACGTGGTTGCCGGAAGGGTGGCCAACCTGCTCGACCTGCAGGGTCCGAATTACAGCACCGACGCCGCCTGTGCCACCACCTTCGCCGCCCTGATGGACGCCTGTCACCTGCTGCAGTCGCGTCAGGTCGATGTGATGCTCGCCGGGGCGTCGGACCGCACGATGGACCCGGCGACCTACGCCAAGTTCAGCGCCATCGGGGCGCTTTCGCCTTCCCATTCGACCCCATTCGACATGCGTGCGGACGGCTTCGTGATGGGTGAGGGCGCCGGCTGCGTCGTGCTCAAGCTCCTGAGCGATGCGATCGCAGATGGCGACAGGATCTACTCTGTGATCCGCGGCATCGGTGCATCCTCTGACGGCCGGGGAAAGGGAATCACCGCCCCCAGCGTGCGCGGCCAGCGTCAAGCGGTGCTTCGAGCGCAGCAGCAGGCGGGTCATGAGCCCGGCACCGTGGAGCTCATCGAGGCGCATGGGACCAGCACCCGCGTCGGCGACGCCACCGAGTTGAACACGCTCTCGGAGGTGTTCGGATCCATTGACGCCGGCAACCGCGTGGCGATCGGCTCGATCAAGAGCCAGATAGGCCACCTGAAGGCGGCGGCGGGCATCGCCGGGCTGCTGAAGGCGGTGCTGGCGCTGCACCACCGAACGATTCCCCCCTCTGCCGGATTCGAGCAGCCGAACACCTCGGTCGACTGGGATGCCATCCCGTTCTACGTGCCGACCGCGCCGGCCGAATGGCCTGCACCGGCATCGGGCCTGCCGCGCCGAGCCGGGATATCCTCGTTCGGCTTCGGCGGTACCAACTTCCATTGTTCGATCGAGCAGTACGACCCGCAGTACCATCTCGAACTCGCCAGGGAGTGGGAGGCCCGTCGGTCCCGTTGGCTCGGAGAGGCGACAGTCGCTGCTGATGCTCCTCTCACCACACCGACTGCACCCAGCGTGCTCGACCAGGGCGCGACTCCGTCACTGACCTGGGACGAACTGAAAGCCGTCGAAGGGGGGGTGCTGCTGCTCAACGCGGTGGACCTGCCGGCGCTCACCGGAGAGATCGCACTCTCCAAGGCCGCCCTGTTCGCTCCGGCCGGTCCGACCTTCGACGATCATCCGACTGGGCGGCGTCTGTCAGCGGCGCTGGCTGCCCTCTCCTCGGACTACAGCCCGGAGGGCGTCAGGTGTGCGGTTGTGGCGTCGACCTGGGCTCAGTTGGAGAAGAGGCTTGACCTGTTGCTCGACAACCTGGAGGACCGGGAGAAGTGGGACTTCCTATCCAAGCAGATGGTGCACGTGACCGATGCCCCGCCGCTGCCCCGTGAGGCGGGACTGGTGCAGATGTTCCCTGGCCAGGGCAGCCAGTATGTCGGCATGACACTCGACCTGTCCAAGCGTTACGAGGTCATCGGTGACACCTGGGTGGAGGCCGACCGCACGATGGTCGACATCCTTGGAGGTGAACGGCTCTCGGATTTCGTCCTCAGAGAGGGGCTGTCAGAGAAGGATGCAGCACTCGCTGAAGAGAAACTGAAGCAGACCGAATTCACCCAGCCGGCGATGCTGACCGCTGATCTTGCAATCCATCGACTGCTGAAGGAACATGGAATCGAGCCCGACATGGTCGCTGGACATTCACTGGGAGAATACGCCGCGCTGATGGTCTCAGGGATACTACAATTCCACGACGCGCTCAGGGCAGTGGCCGCTCGCGGCACCGAGATGGGCAGTGTCGAGGTTCCTGATCGCGGCCTGATGGCGAGCGTCACCGCACCCTACGACACCGTGCTCGAGGTCATCGAATCCACGGATGGCTATGTGATCGCAGCGAACAAGAACTCCCCCTCGATGACGGTCATCGCCGGTGAGACCGGGCCGATGAATGCGGTGCTCGCTGACTTTGCCCAGAGGGGTATCCAGTGCGTGGTGCTGCAGACCAGTCATGCGTTCCACTCGCGCATCGTCGCTCCCGCCAACGAACCACTCCGGCGCTTCCTGGAAGGGTTGGAGATCTCACTGCCGAAGATCCCGATCACCGCCAACTACGACGGCCACTTCTACCCTAACTCGCTCATCCCCGGCCAGACCGCTCACGACTCGATCCTCGCTCAATTGGCTCCGCAGATGTCGTCGCCTGTGGAATGGATCCGCCAGATGGAGACGATGCACGAGGCTGGCGGGCGACTGTTCCTCGAAGTGGGTCCGAAGAGAGCGCTGTCCATGTTCGCGGAGCAGGTGCTGGCGGACAAGGACCGCATCGTGAGCGGGACCAACCACCCGAAGATGGGTGGCATCGCCACCTTCCATGACGCGCTGGCCATATGCGCGTTGGCAGGACGCACACCGACCGTGCCACAATTCGATTCAGACACGCTCACTGAGGGCTTCCGCGCCGGGCCGCTCGAACTGTGGCGCGGAGCATCGGTCGCTGGCGCAGACGATGGGGGCGAACCATGTTCCCGCTCCCTGCCGGCCAGCGCTCCCGCTAGTCCGACTCCCCCAAGCACCGCCACGCGCACCGAGCCGGACATCGAGGGCTATCTCGCCGAGCGGGTCTCAGATGCGTGCGGCTACCCCGCTCGTCTGGTGCGCGGAGAGCTGGAACTCACCGCGCTCGGACTGACGGGCGACTCGCTGCAGGCGTTGCTGGACCGCATAGCCGTAGAAGCGCAGGTGAGCGGTCCGGCTGACGCCAGCACGCTCACCACGCTCCCCTCGCTGGTCGCTTGGGTCACCTCGCCGCCGGCCGGATACTCGGTCGTTGTGGGTGGGGAGGCAGGCGCTGCGATGCTCGTCCAAGCGGACGCGCTGGAGGGGCGCAGGGCGGACCCGTACGTGGTCACCGGCGTGAGCCTGGGGTTGCCGGGCATGGAGGAGGTGTTCGCTCCCGACGCCCTCGAGCGCATCATCAACGGTGAGAACTTCATCAGTGAACTTCCGGATGACATCAAGCAGAGGATGCTGGACAAGAATCTCGTCCGCATCGTCAAGCATCCCGATGGCAGCGCGGAACTGATTCCGTGCGAGAGTTTCGAGACGATTCCGCAACTGGCTGGCAGGGGGGGATACTTCGACCTCGCCGAGCAGTACGGCATCGATGCGAAGATCGTGGCGGCGATGGATGTCAGCACGAAGCTGGCGTTCGCTGCCGGACTCGAAGCGCTACGAGATGCCGGCCTTCCCCTCGTGCCGAACGAACAGGTGAGCAAGAAGGGCAAGCGGCTGGTGCGCGGCTGGAATCTGCCCGACACGATTCGTGACCGGACCGGTGTCGTGTTCGCCTCGGCGTTCCCCGGCATTGCGGAGGCGATGCGTAATGCAGCCAATGACGCGGCCGATGAATCCGGCGTGTTCGACCGTCGCTTCCTGCTCC
>CATMIM010000042.1 GCA_950068635.1 uncultured Candidatus Poseidoniales archaeon | reverse complement strand
AGATTCAGTCGCGATCGCATGGGCCGCCTGCACAGCCAGTCGTGACAGGTTCTCGCGCACGCCCTCGTCCAACTTGCCCGCCAATGAGGTGCGTACCGCATGCAGCAGGTCGTCGTCGCCAGACAGGGCGCGGGCGAGTTCCCTCAGTTCGGCCGTAGCGTGCTCCAGCGCGATGTTCCAGCCGTTGCAGATGATGGCAGGATGGACACCTCGCTCCACGAGCTCCAGCCCGTTCTGCAGCAGTTCGGCGATGAGCAGCACAGTCGTCGTGGTGCCGTCGCGCGCTTGCGCATCCTGTGCGCTCGCCGTCGAGATCAGCATCTTCGCTGTCGGGTGCTCGACCTTGGCGGTCTCGAGCACGGTGACGCCGTCGTTGGTCACCAGGGTTCCCCCCTCCTCGTCGACCAGCAGTTTGTCTAGGCCGCGCGGTCCGAGCGTGCTGCGAACCGCGTCCGCGAGCGCGCTGGCCGCCGCCACGTTGTCGCGCAGCGCGCTGTGCCCTTCGACGCGGTCGGTGTCGCTGAGCAGCGATTCATGCTCCGGGCTCACCATGGGGACCGTGCCGCCGACCCATGCTCCTGCCTTAAGCCCGTCTGGGTGGCTCGAATGAGTTGTCCATCCCTTTGGTGTCCATGTACGCGCCTACGTGCGCGGCCATCCAAAGGAGGGGACAGGACCCCGATTGAGGGCTGTTTTCGCCTAAGATTCATATACAGTGGGTAGCCTAGACTATACAACCGCAGGTTAACTAGTGGGTGAACAGATGGCAGGAGAGCGATTCACAGCCGGTGGCGAGGATTGGGAGGAGCAACTGCTCGAACAGTTGTCCACGATGTTCCAGGACATGGGCATGGACCTCGATGTCGCCGCGCTCAAGGGCATGATGGAACAGATCCGTGTGCAACTCGAACAGGCGGGCATCGACCCTGAGCAACTCAAGAAGGGAGACAACATCGAACTCAACCTGCAAGCGAGCCTGAACGACCTGGCGAAGACGCTCCAAGGAGAGTTGACGAAGGCGAAGAGGAAATCCAGTCCACCCGTGGAAGTAGAGGCTTCCGAGGAGGATCAAAAGGCGGATGAGACGCACGAGATTCCGGAGGCGGATGTCTACATCGATGACGGCAGGATGAACCTCACGCTCGACATCTCGCGGCATCTGACCGATGAGTCGGCCGCTGTCGAACTCAACCTCACAACGGAGGGCACCTGCCTCAACCTGATGGCCGAAGGGCGCCCCCATCCACTGCGCAGATTCCAATTGGCACAAGCGTGCTCTGATGTCGTCGAGTGGGAACTGAACAACGGCATCCTGGATGTGACCCTCGACTTGCTCGAGGAATGAATGACTCAATTGATGAGGTGAAATGAATGGCGAAGAAGAACCCTGTGATCGGCATAGATCTTGGAACGACGAACAGCTGTACAGCGACCATCGAAGGCGGCGAAGCGGTCGTCATCCCGAACGCCGAAGGAGCGCGAACGACGCCGAGCGTCGTCGCCTTCACCAAGGATGGCGAGCGGCTGGTCGGTGTGATCGCCAAGCGACAGGCTGTGACCAACTCCGAGCGGACGGTGATGTCGGTCAAGCGGGAGATGGGCACCGACTGGACGAAGAAGATCGACGACAGCGTGTTCACGCCGCAGGAGATCTCGGCGTTCGTGCTGCAGAAGCTGAAGGTTGACGCCGAGGCGTATCTCGGACAGGAGGTCAATCAGGCGGTCATCACCTGTCCCGCCTACTTCTCCGACGCGCAGCGCAAGGCCACCAAGGACGCCGGCAGAATCGCCGGCTTCGAAGTTCTCAGGATCATCAACGAGCCGACCGCCGCCGCGCTGGCGTTCGGCGTCGACAAGTCCGATGACCAGACGATTCTGGTCTACGACCTCGGCGGCGGCACGTTCGACGTGTCCGTGCTGGATATCTACCAGGTCGACGGTCAGCCGCAGATCGAGGTGAAGGCGACCGCTGGCAACAACAGGCTCGGCGGAGACGACTTCGATGATCGTGTCATCGATTGGTGTGTCACCGAGTTCCGCAAGTCGAGCGGAATCGACCTGTCGAAGGACCTGCAGGCGATGAGCCGGTTGAAGGAGGCCGCCGAGAAAGCGAAGATCGAACTGTCAGGCAGGCAGACATCCCAGATGAACATCCCATTCATCACCATGAAGGACGGCAATCCCGAGCACCTCGATCTCACGCTCACCCGCGCCAAGTTCGAGGAACTGATCGCCGACCTGATTGAGGCGACCATGGGTCCGACACGTCAGGCGATGAAGGATGCCAAACTTGCCAGAGGTGCGGTCGACAAGGTGCTGCTCGTCGGCGGCTCGACCAGAGTTCCGGCAGTGCAGAAGGCGATCGAGAAGGAGGTCGGCAAGGAGGCCTACAAGGGCATCAACCCTGATGAGGCGGTCGCAATGGGAGCCGCGCTGCAGGCTGGCATCATCGTCGGCGACGACGCGGTGACCGACGTGCTGCTGCTCGACGTGACCCCGCTCTCACTCGGAATCGAGACGTTGGGTGGAGTCTGCACCAACATGATCGAGCGCAACACGACGATTCCGACACGACGTTCTGAGGTGTTCAGCACCGCCAGCGACAACCAGCCGGCGGTCGAGGTGCACGTCCTCCAAGGAGAGCGGGAGTTCGCCCGCGACAACATCACGCTCGGGCGCTTCTTCCTCGAGGGCATCCCACCCGCACCACGCGGCATGCCGAAGGTCGAGGTCACCTTCGACATCGACGCCAACGGAATCGTGAACGTGGCCGCCAAGGACATGGGCACCGGCAAGGAGCAGCAGATCCGCATCGAGTCGCAGACTTCATTGTCCGAGGATGACATCCAGAAGAAGATCTCCGAGGCGGAGCAGTTCGCCGAGGAGGACAGCCGCAGGAAGGGCAAGGTGGAACTGCGCAACCAGGCTGACAGCATCATCTACCAGACACGACGCACGCTCAAGGAGGCCGAGGACAAGATCGACGAGAGCGATGTCGAACCGATCGAGGCGAAGCTGGTCGAACTCGAGGAACTGATCACCAAGGATGGAGAGCCGTTGGACATCGATGACATCGACGAGGCGGCCATCCAGGGGAAGGTGAAGGAGCTCGAGGAGTCGATGCACGCCATCTCAGCCAAGCTCTACGAGGCTGCCGCAGCGTCGATGGAACAGGAACAGGCGGAACAGCAGGCAGAGGAGGACACCGACGGCGATGTCGTCGAAGCCGACTTCGAGGTCCTCGACGACGAGGCCTGATCAACCTGCTCACTGTTCTGTGAGCAGGTGTGTGAGTGTTCTCACATGCACACCGGTCGCCCCGTGTGCGACCATGTCATTGGTCGAGGTGCCCCAGGCAGTGCCCGCGATGTCCAGGTGCGCCCACGGATACTGCTCCGCATCGTCACCCTCGCCTCGCTCGGGCACGAACTGCTTGAGGAAGGCGGCGGCTGAGTTGGCACCGCCATAACGGTCACCCAGGTTCTTCACGTCGGCGATCTTCGAATCCTTCACCTGCTTCTCGAACGCCGGCAGCAGCGGCATCGGCCACGCGAGTTCGTCGACCGATTCGGCCGCCTTGCGCAGCCGCTCGCGCAGGGCATCGTCGTTGGACCACAGTCCGGTCGCCTCGTGACCGAGCGCGACCACGCACGCACCGGTCAAGGTGGCGAGGTCGATGATGAACTCGGGGTCGAACTCGCCCGCCTTCCACAGTCCGTCGGCGAGCACCAATCTCCCTTCGGCGTCGGTGTTCAGCACCTCGACCGTCTTGCCGGAGTAGGTGTTGATGACGTCCCCGGGACGGTAGGCGGTGGAACTCAAGCTGTTCTCCGCCATGCAGGATATGCCGATGACCGGTTGCTGGTGTCCGATCCCGTGCAGCGCTTCCATCAGGCCGAACACAGTCGCCGAGCCGTGCATGTCGAACTTCATCTCGTCCATCCCTCCGCTCGGCTTGATCGAGATGCCGCCGGTGTCGAAGGTGATCCCCTTGCCGACGATCATCGGGCAGGGTCCGTCGCGGGCGTCGGGGTTGAGCTCGAAGATGACCATGCAGGGCTTCTGCTCGCTGCCCTTGCCGACGTTGACCAGGCCATCCATGCCCAGTTTCTTCAGTTCCGCGAACTCGATAACTGTCAGGTTCACGTTGTCCTTGCCCTTCGCCCACGCCCGCGCCCGCTTGGCGTATTCCATCGGGTAGAGCACATTCGCTGGTTCGTTGCCCAAATCACGCGCTCGGTGGACACCCACTGAGATGGCTCCCGCGCGGGCGCAGCCGTCGTGCAGTTGGCGCAGGTAGCGGTCGGAGGCCTGGAAGGTGACGGAGTACGGTGAGTCGTCATCGTCGTCATCCTTCTGCTGGTACTTGTCGAACTTGTAGTCGCGCAGCATCATCCCCTCAGCGAAAGCGATCATCTGCGCCACCCGCCAGTTGGTGGTGAAGCGCACGGTCAGCGACTTCCCGTGCTGCTTGGAGAGCGATGCGAGCAGTTTCGCGCCGGCGTCGCGGGCGTCCTTCTCCGCCAGGTTCTCGGGCAATCCCATACCGGCCAAGACGACCTTCTGGCCGCTGTTCCACAGGGTCAGTGACTTGCCCGACTTGCCGTCGAAGTCGTCGCTCACCACCGCTTCACGGACCTGCGCGGATGTGCTGCGGCCGAGCCCCGAGGTCGCCTTGTTGGGTGCCTTGGCCACCTCCTCGAACAGGGGCAGTATGAGTGTCTGTGCGCTTTCTCCGATTCCTTCTACATTCCATTCCATGGGCATCTACACGCGCGGAAGCAAGCGACACTATTCAAAGGGAGTGGGGTGAAAAACACACCTGAAAAGTGGTTTTTTGGCGTCAGTTTCTCTCTTTCTCAACCGAAAGAGGTGCGTTTCGGCGTGATTTGGAATAAATCGCCCCCACAATCATACAGACGATGCTCAGCGCCGCAGAGGGATATGGCAGCCATCCTTCCTCCTGCTCTTCGACCACCTCTACGAACTGCGCATCGATCGGTTCGTGCACCCATTGCGCGGAGTCGATCACCCGCTTCATGTAGTGCAGCGCGAAGGTGCCGCCCGGTTGCAGCGAGAGGTTGCGCGCATCGAGTGTGACATGCGTCTCGTTGCTGGCGTTGACGCTGAAGTTCTCCGACTGCCAGAGCACCTCCATCGAGTCCTCGAAGACGTACTGGATGCTGGCGTTCTCCGTCGTCGCGTGCCCGTTGTTCACCACGTGCAGCACCACCTCCTTCCCGGGTGTCACCTCCATCTGGGTGACGTTGAGGCGAGCGCGCCAGTACCAGATGTTCGAGATCAGGTAGCGCATCACCTCCAACTCCACCGAGAGGCGGCTAGAGAGTGACTCGACCGTGCCCGGCATCCATTGCTCGTCATCGGTCTCGAAAGTGAAGGTGGGGTAGCCCATGATGCCGTAGCCGTAGTCGCGGCTGGTGCCATGGGTGGGGTAGATGCCGGCGTTGGCGTTGCGCACCGGGAGGTCGGCGTCGATGGTCTCGTGTATGGTGTCACGGATGTGCTCGAACAGTTCCCAGTCTGGGGGCATCTCACCTGTGAATCCCCACGGGTAGGCGAGGATCCAGGTGCCGGTGTGCATGGTGACGTAGAGGTCGGCATCGGTGACCCATTGCGCCATGTAGTCGGCGTTGTTGCGCGTCTCGGGTTCGCTGAACGGCCCGTCTCCGCTCGCCGTCTCCTCGGTCGTCCAGTGGTGGTCGTAGTTGCGGTTGAGGTCGACCTGGTTCATGTTCCAGCGACTGTCGGCGTCGTTGCCATCCGCATTGAGCAGAATCATGACATGGAGTTCTGTGTTCTGCAGCACTTCGATGGCCTCCGCATCACCATCGATCCAACCCTCGATGTAGAACTCCGCTGTCAGGAAGGCGAGCTCTGTGCCCAGGTGCTCGTTGCCGTGGTGACCTCCATCGATGTACACCTTCTCCTTAGGAGAGCCATCGGGCTTGGTGTCGTTTGCCCAGTTGCTGATCTGCACAACCCACTGCTGCCTTCCATGGACGGTGGTTCCTGCTGTGGTCAAGAGCACGATCTCCGGATAGTCACCAGCCCATGACTGCACGTCATTGGTCAGGGTGAGATAGGAGTGGTACCAGTGCTCCTGGATGATGTCAGGTTGCTGGGCTGCTACCGGCGCTCCTAATCCCGAAAGCAGGAGCACCGCAACCAGAATACCGGCCCTCACGCGCATGGACACCGCTATGCGGTGTCAGTTCGATTAGTTTAGAGTTGACTCAGACATCCATCAGATATCCGAGTATCAGCGGGAGAACGATGGTGGCGTCGGACTCGATGACGAAGCGTGGCGTTTCGACACCGAGTTTCTCCCAGGTGATCTTCTCGTTGGGCGGCGCGCCGGAATAGCCGCCGTAGGATGGTCGTGACTCGGAGATCTGGGCGAACCATGACCAGAGCGGAACATCCTCTCCGAGATCCTTTCGCAGCATCGGCACGACGCAGATGGGGAAGTCACCGGCGATGCCTCCACCAACCTGCAGCAGGCCGGCTCCGGCACCCTCGCTGTGCTCACGATACCAATCGGCGAGTTGTGTCATGTAGTGGGTTCCCGAGAGCACAGCATCTGGATCCACCTCCCCGGTGAGCACCCTCGCGGCGAAGATGTTGCCGAGCGTGGAGTCCTCCCAGCCGGGAACGAACAGCGGGAGGTCGGCTTCGGCGGCGGCCAGCAGCCAGGAATCGGCGGGATCGGCGTCGTGTTCGAGCGAGTCGGAGAGGAGCAGCTCGTAGAGGTAATCGTGCGGAAGCCTGTAACTTCCCTCGGACCAGATGCTGATGAGAAGAGACTCGACCTTGCGGACAGCCTCCTCCTCTGGAATTGTCCTATTGGTGATTCGATTCTCCAATTGGGTTTCTTGTTCTGCTGACAGTGAGCGCCAGTCGTCGATTTCCGTGTAATGAGAGTAGGCGACGAGGTTGAACAGGTCCTCCTCGAGATTGGCCCCCGTGCAGGTGACCGCCTTCACCACCCCCTTACGGATGGCCGGGGCCAGCGAGCGTCCGATTTCCGCCGTTGACATGGCGCCGGCGAGCGTGACCATCAGGCTGCCACCAGCGTCGATGAACTCTGACAGCGAACGAGCGGTCTTGGCCAGTTCACCGGCGTTGAAGTGGCGATAGTGTTCGTCAACGAACTCGCGCACGGACATTCAGTCATCCCCGTTGAGGAAGCGGTCGAGCGCCTGACGTCGTAGGAGCCTGATTTCGGGAATCGCTTCTGTCAAGGCAGCGTGGATGTGATCGGCGATGACCTCGGCATCGCACCCTCCGCAGGTGAACGCATCGATTGCCAACTGACCCGAGTCTGCGTAGCAGTGGGCACTCACGTGGCTCTCATCGATGAGCACGACCGCCGCGAACCCCTCTGGGCTCTCGCTGCCGTCGAACGCCTGCGCATGCGCGTGCACCTCGCGAGCGCCCGCGAGTCGTGCCCCTTCCCGAAGTACCTCGAGCATCCACGCGGCCCCGTCGCCGCCTTCGTCATCTGGACATTGCCATCCAAGGTAATCCAGGCAGATATGCTGTCCGCGTGGTCCGTTCACGTCTCCACCTCCTGCTTGTCTCGCTGTTCCAGCAGGGTTGCGAGGTGTGCCGCGATCACCTTCGTCGCCAGCATCGCCAGCAGCGCCGAAATGACCTACAAGGTCGGGGACCGGAGTAGCGGCTATACCTACGCAACCAAGGAAACCCAGGGCATTCAGGACGATGATATTGCCAATCCGGCATATGTCTATGTC
>CATMIM010000041.1 GCA_950068635.1 uncultured Candidatus Poseidoniales archaeon | reverse complement strand
CGACATCGAACTGCTGCTCGACAGCTTCCAGGCTGACGCCGAGCGTCTCGGCGTCGAACGCATCCACATCTACGGGCACAGCATGGGCGGATTCCTCGCCTTGCGTCTGGCCTCCCATCAGTCCGGTTGGTGGAAGGGAATGGTCGGCTCGGCGATACTCGAGTCGCCGGTCACCTCGTTCCCGCTGCTCATCAAGATAATCCATCCCGGGCCGCTCGGCAGACTCCTGCTCCCATTGACTCGCAAGGCGATTCGGAACGAGTACGAACGCATCCATCCCGACCTGAACGTGCGCTGGGATGGAGCTCAGGTACCGAACTGGGGTATTCCCGACCTGCCGGTGCTGGTGCTGCAGGCCGGTGGCGACAAGCGAATCGGTAACGCCCATCTCAATAGACTCACTCCGCACCTGCCCGCCGATGCTGTGGTGCAGGTGCTGACCACTCTGGACCACTCATCACTATCCGATTCCCCCGAACGACGAGAACTGCTGGAGGCGTTCCTCAGCGAACGCTTCGGCATAGGTGTCAGATCTGATGGGTGAAAGAATGCATGAGGAGATTGGAACGATGTTGAAACGGAAATTCGAAAGGGCGAGCAAACGCGTGTGGAACCTGACTGAAAAACCATCGAATGGAACCCTGCTGCGCTTGTATGCGCTGTACAAGCAAGCGACCCAGGGCGATGTGGATGGACGCAAACCTTACTCCAAGGGCCAGAAGGCGATTGCCAAATGGAACGCCTGGTTCGGTGTCAAGGGAACCGCCAGTCAGGATGCGATGAAGTCATACATCGAACTCGTCGACTCACTGCTCGCCTGAGGTGGTTGGATGAGCGAAACCACCCTCGCTGGCAGAACTGTGCTGGTGACGGGGGCGAGCCGTGGCATCGGGCGGGCGATTGCGCTCAGAGCCGCAGCTGATGGCGCCAACGTCGTCATCGCCGCCAAGACCTCCGAGCCACATCCGAAACTGCCCGGGACCATCCACAGCGTGGCAGCTGAAGTGGAGCAGGCAGGCGGTCACGCTCTGGCAGTGCAGGTGGATCTGCGCCACGAGGAACAGGTTGTCGCCGCCGTTGAGGCAACCGTGGAACGGTTTGGGGGAATCGACGTGCTGGTGAACAACGCCGGCGCGGTGTTCATCGCGCCGACTGAGCACACCTCGTTGAAGCGGTTCGACCTGATGCACCAGATCAACATGCGCGGCGCGTGGCTGATGTCCAAACTGTGTGCTCCGCATCTGGCGAACTCCGAGAATCCGCACATCGTGATGATCTCGCCGCCGCTCGACCCGCATCCGCGCTGGCTGGCTCCGCACCTCGCCTACACCCTGTCGAAATACGGGATGAGCATGGCCGCCGTCGGGCTGGCCGCCGAACTGGCGCCAGCAGGCATCGCCGTCAACGCGGTCTGGCCGAAGACCACCATCGCCACCGCCGCCATCCTGAACTTGCTGGGCGGTGAGGCGGTCGCTCGTCGCTCTCGGCATCCGGAGATGGTGGGCGACGCGGTGCACGCCGTGATCACACGTCCAGCCGCGGAATACACCGGAAATCTCGTGTTCGACGAGGACGTGCTGCGCGAAGCGGGCGTCGATGACTTCAGCCGTTACGCCGTCGACCCTGAGGCCGAGCTTCAGCCGGACCTCTACACTCCTGAGTTCCGCGGACTGGGATGAGCCGACTCACGTCTGTTGCCACTCGCTGCCATCCCAGCGGAGCAGAGATCCATCGGCCTGACGGTACCAGTTGACACCGTGTTCATCGGTCCACTGCTCCTCCTGCACCTCTGGCTGCTCATCCAGCAGAGAAGTTGCTTCGGTGAGAGCCGGTAGTGCGGGCTCGTCAGCCATGGATAGTTGGGTTGCCGCGGCGGCGGCGATCTCGGTGTGCAACGGCTCTACTGGCGCTTGCGAGATCGCGCCCGAGTAGAGCGCATCCGGTTCATCGTCGTCATCCTTCTTGCGACGGAAGGCGAGCGCCAACACGATCATCGCCGCGACGAACAGCAGTGACCCCACGGCCGCGATTATCATCGCGGTCCGCGAGATGCCCTTCGATTCCTGTTCCGCATGCGAAGCGAGCGTCTTGTCCGGGTCGTTCGGGAAGAAGTCGCTGTTGTCACCGACCCCGTCACCATCGCTGTCGAGATGTTCCGCCGGGTCGAACGGGAAGGCATCCTCATCGTCCATCCAGCCATCCAAGTCCGTATCGAGTTGCGACAGCGAGCACCCATCAGAGTTCGCCACCTCGGCCACTGGAGTGCTACCACAGTCGTCGAGATCATCTGTGACCCCGTCGTCATCGGTGTCCTTCTGGCTGTCCGCGCAGCCGTCAGAATCCACCTGGGTTCCTGCTGGAGACCCGGGGCAGATGTCGATATCGTCCCTGACGTAGTCTGAATCGGTGTCCTTCTGGCTGTCTGCGCAGCCGACACCATCGACCATCTGGCCGATTGGGGTCATCGGACATTCATCCACGGCATTGTTGACGGTGTCGCCATCGGTATCCCGCTGCACATCAGCGCAGCCGGTGCTGTTGATCAGCGCACCTGCTGGTGTTCCGGGACAATCGTCCAGAGGGTCCAGTACCGTGTCGGCGTCGGTGTCGTCGATGCAGCCATCCCCGTCGTTGTCCCAGCCGGTGGAATTGACCGTTGGACACTGGTCGACATCGTCCTTCACGAGATCCCCGTCAGTGTCGTCGATGCAGCCATCCGCGTTGGAATCGAAGCCCGATGCGTCCTCCAGGCGACAGATGTCCGTGTCATCCTTCACGCCATCTCCGTCGGTGTCGTCGATGCATCCGTCACCGTTCGCATCGTATCCCGAGGCATCCTCGTTAGCACACAGGTCAACATCGTCCAGCACTCCGTCGTGGTCGCTGTCGTCGATGCAGCCATCGTTGTCGTCATCGTATCCGCTCGCATCCTCGCTCGGGCAGACGTCGACATCGTCCATCACTCCGTCATTGTCGCTGTCACGCTCGGAGTCTGCACAGCCGTTCTCATCGACCGCGAGGCCCGCGGGAGTGTCTGGGCAATCGTCCGAGTTGTTGCCCAGCGGATTGTCTCCGTAGCCATCACCATCTCGATCGTACCACTGGCTGGAGTCGGTGGGGAATACGTCGGAGTTGTTCCCCTGGGGGTTGTCGCCGTATCCGTCTCCATCCTGGTCGAACCATTGCGAACCATCAGTTGGGAAGGCGTCCGGGTTGTTCCCGAGTGGATTGTTCCCATAGCCGTCACCATCGGTGTCCTCCCACTGCGTGCTGTCGTTGGGGAAGGCGTCCGGGTTGTTGCCCAGCGGGTTGTCGCCGTAGCCGTCACCATCGGTGTCCTCCCACTGCGTGCCGTCGTTGGGGAAGGCGTCGGAGTTGTTGCCCAGCGGGTTGTCGCCGTAGCCGTCTCCATCGGTGTCGTTCCACTGTGTGTTGTCGGATGGGAATGCGTCTGGGTTGGCGCCGAGGGGGTTGTCCCCGTAGCCGTCGCCGTCGGAATCCACCCACTGCGTGCTGTCGGTGGGGAAGGCGTCCGGGTTGTTGCCCGCGGGGTTGTCACCATATCCGTCGCCGTCTTGATCGGACCACTGAGTCCCATCGGTCGGGAATGCGTCGCCATTAGTCCCGTTGGAGTTGTCCCCGTAGCCGTCCCCGTCCGCATCCGACCACTGACTCGGGTCATTCGGGAATACATCGGGGTTGGTCCCGTTCTGGTTGTCACCGTAGCCGTCGCCGTCTTGATCGGACCACTGCGTTCCATCCTGTGGGAAAGCATCGGGGTTGGTCCCGTTCGGGTTGTCACCGTAGCCATCACCATCCGCATCAGACCATTGGGTCGCATCGTTCGGGAAGGCGTCCGAGTTGTTCCCGTTCGCATTGTCTCCGTATCCGTCACCATCGGTGTCCGCCCACTGTGTGGGGTCGAAGGGGAAGGCATCGAAGGCGTCGTTCACGCCATCATTGTCAGTGTCCCGCTGTGTCGAAGCACATCCGTTCTGGTCGACCGTTGCGTTCGATGGCGTGTTCGGGCAGAGATCGTTCTCGTTCCAGACGCCATCGAGGTCATCATCGTTGAAGATGGTGAAGCATGACGTGTCCCAATCGAGTAACGAACCGTTCACGTCGTACAGGTATGTGTCAGCGCAGTAAACCGAGCTCATCGTCGGGGTGAAGAAGTTCCAGGAGAAGTTCATGCTGGAACCGGTGGCAGTGAAATTGGTGTACGCCGAGTTATCCCAGGTGGTGCTGTTGGTGTACCAGTAGACGAATGACTGCATTCCGTAAGTGTCGCTCACCGTCAGGTCGTATGTGCTCGAATAGACCGTGTTCGACGTGGAAGCGTTGTTGGTGGTCACGCTGGTCACCGTGACTCCGGGCCAAGTCGGGGCGAAACAGTCCTCGTGGTATCCTACAGGCACGTTCGTCGAGTTGTAGAGCCAGACGGTCAGACAGCGCTGCGTGCCGCTGTTGGGCTGGTTCCAACCGAGGTTGATCGCCTGCGAAGTGCCCGACGCGGTGAAATTTCCATTGCCAGACTGCAGGTAGGTTGTGCCGCTGCCGATGTAGAGATACCACTGGTACGAGTAACTCTCACCGTTGGTGAGATTCTGCGCATCCAACGTGCCGCTGGTGTCCGAGGTCACAGACGCTTCCATCATCTCGAAGTAGAGGCAATCCATGTCGTCGTCGATATAGGTGCCGAGGGCGGAATCGTACATCTCTCCATACAGGCAGTACCAACTCTCATCCGGATCCCACCAGTACCAGATCGGCTCACTGTGAGTTGTCGAGTTCGCTGTCCAGTTCAACGCCACGTAAGCCAAAGTCGTGAAGTTGCTGCCGTTCCAGGACAGCAGGTAGACGTCCAGGTCGTACCCCGCGTTGTTCGTCAGGTTGGTCATGAAGAACTCGCCGTCGGTGCTGTTGTACATCACCGTCTGCACGTTTCCTGTGGCAGCGGTGGCGTTGGTGACAGCGAACATCCAGATGTCCAGTGTGTAAGTGCCGGATCCCGTGTACGCATCGATGACGATGTAGACGTTCGAGCCACCGACCGTGGTGCCGTTGCTCGTAACCGTTTCAGGGTTCGAGAAGTAACTCGAATCGATGATGCTGGTGCCTTGGGAATTGACCAGATAGAGGTCGAAGTCGTTGCTGCTGGAGAACGACATGTTGGATGAGATGCCGTATCCAGTCGGCACTGAGATGTTGTACCAGTCCTCGATATCAGTCTGGTCTACATATCCGGTGTACTGTTGGTGATTTCCTGGAGTCAAGGTGTAGGCCATCGACGAGTTGTCGCCGGCATCTCCCCCGGAACCGGCGTCGTTCTGCGCACTCGAGTTGACGGCGGTGGTCGTCAGGTTGTACGTGTTGGTGTCCCCGAACCATCCGTAGACATAGACATAGTACGGTCCAGCAGTGGAGTTCAGGACCGTGTAACTCTCGTCATCCGTGACAGTGGTCGAAGATCCAACATAGGTCGATGCGTTCGCCCCGCGGTAGATATCCATATCGAGATCGCCGGCGGAATCGGTGAAGGTGATGTCAATTTGGAGGCGCTGGCCACCTGTCGAGTTGAAGGTGTAGTAATCGTCGTCCGTCGAGTTGTGAACGGTCAGATTCGTGATCGATGATTGGATGGAAATGCTGCTGGCAGTCGCAGGAGTGTCGTTCGGTTCGTAGGGGTCGAGCGTCAATACCGTGCCGCCACCTCCGCCTATCGTGAAGTAAGCGGTGGTATTCGTCAATGAATTCCCTGCACTGTCACTGAGTTCGCCGTTGAGTGTGTAGTTTCCATTTAGCACAGGAGTGATCCAACTCGCACCATAGCTCATGCTTCCGGATACGTTGCTGATGCTGCCGTAGTCAAAGGAGTAGAGGGTGCCGGACGAATAGTAGATGAAGGCCCACCAGTAGTACGAGTTGCTCCCATTGAGGTTTGCCAGATCCACACTGGCCGAACTGTTCGTAACGTTCGAGAGTGCGATGGTCTCGTTCAATGCGGTGCCGCCACCTCCGCCTATCGTGAAGTAGTTGGTATGACTTGTTATCAGACTATTGTTATTGTTGGCGTTCAACAGGCTGGAAACCACGGAGTAGTTCCCTGCAGTCGTAGGTGCAGTCCATGACGCGGAATAGGTCATGTTAGCGCTGCTCGGAGTGAACAGAGCCGAATCATAGTCATGGAGATTATTAGCGCTATCATAAACCATGACTACCCAAGAGTAGTTTGTGGTGGTGTCAAGTCTGGACAGCGTCAAGGTGCATCCACTACTACTCACGTTGCTGGATATGATTTCCGTGGCGTTGGTCATTACGAAGTAGGTTGTGTAGTTGTCAAATTCCTGGAATAAACTGCCTGTTATTCTGGTGTGGACGGTATAGTTCCCGTTCACTGTTGGCTTAATCCAAGTGAAGTTGAACTGGCCATTGATGGTGTTTGTGATGGATCTGTATCCGCTGGCCGCGTAGGAGCTGCCATCGGGCTTGTAGATGTAGACCCACCAGTAGTATGTTTCGTTCACATCCAGATTTGCAACATCCACCTTCGCTGAATTGTTGGTCACGCTTGAGAGTGAGATGGTCTCAGTGCCGTGCGCTGCGGTGACGTTCGGAACTGCTCCTGTGAGAGCCCCCAGCAACATCATCAGCGCCATCAGGCAAGTACGTCCGATTCGCGGTTCAGATGGTTGAGACATGGCGTTCCCTGTAGATGTCGAGTGCGTCACACCCCTTCAAACCCCCGCCCGCGCCCACGCGACCCTCATTCACGTGCGGAAGTCTGGAACACCAAATTGATACCGCAACCTAGACCTGTTCCGCGCATGCACAAGGGAATGATTGCCGCGCTGCTCGTCCTGCTGATGCTGACGGCGGCTGGCGGATACATGATGATGAACGACAACGGAACCGGTTCTGACACGCCGGACGACGAAGGCGAACAGATCGGTGAATGGGACGTCTACTACGTCCAGAGCGGAAGCGAACTGCCGAACTGCAACTCGGACACGAAGGGCCGCCTCTACTACGTGGCGGCGGACGCAGGCTTCCAAACCTGCACCAGCACCGGCTGGTCGTTCGTGGACCTGACCGGCCCTGATGGACTAGCAGGCGCTGACGGTGCCGATGGAGTCAACGGAACCGACGGTCAAGATGGTGCTGATGGTGAGAAAGGCGATGTCGGTGAGACTGGTGAGGAAGGAGACCCCGGGCCAGCCGGACAGGATGGTGCCGACGGCGTGGATGGTGCTGCCGGCAGCGCATCACAAATCATCATGCTGACCAGCATTTCATCTCCTGCGGTATCATTGGGATGCGACGCTGGTGGGCGGGTTATGATGCAAGGTCTTGACAACGGAGATGGTGGCGGAACCGCCCAGAACGGTGTTCTTGAATCTGGTGAGGTGGACTACACCACCACTTATTGTAGCGCATATGAAATCTTGCAGGTGGCTGATATCCACCCCGGCCCCAGCAGTGGAGGCAGCAGTAGCCTCGGACAATACATGGAAATATTGGTCGGCGACACGCTGTACTTCAGTGCATGGGACGGCAGCAGCGGCCACGAACTGTGGGCGTACGACACCTCCACCTCCTCGACATGGCTGGCGGCTGATATCAACAGCGGGGCGGGCACCAGTTACCCCGGAGAATTCATGGAAATATTGGTCGGTGATACGCTATACTTCAGTGCAGCTGACGCGTGGGACGGCAAGGAACTGTGGGCGCACGACACCTCCACCTCCTCGACCTGGCAGGTGGCCGACATCAACAGCGGGAGCAGCAGTTACCCCGGACAATACATGACAATATTGGTCGGTGACACGCTATACTTCAGTGCGGACGACGGTAGCAGCGGCCACGAACTGTGGGCG
>CATMIM010000040.1 GCA_950068635.1 uncultured Candidatus Poseidoniales archaeon | reverse complement strand
CCACTCGAAGGAACCGATGTCGGGTTCTGAGTCTCGAGCGCATCCGTCGTAGTCGGCCCAGACGCCGAGTTCGCTTGCGGTGTCGATCGCAGCACCGCCCACTCCGAGATGGAAGTCGTTGGCGGCCGGGTCGATGAACAGCGGGTCGCCATCCACGCAGTCGGAGCACGAGACATCGTTGAACTCGTTGCCGTTGACCTTTCCTCGTCCACCCGAGCCGTCGCGCAGCAGATTGTGGTGGATCTCGATGAGAGATGAATTCCCTGCCAATTGTGTCGAGATGTTCAACTCAGGAGTACCGCCGATGACGATGTTGTTGGCGAGCACGACCCCCGTCACTGAATCGGTCACTTCGATGCACGCTCCCGCGCAGTTGACGATGGTGTTGTGCAGCACCTTGACATCGTGGGTGTTGTCGATGAAGATCCCTACGCCATGCCCTGAATGTTCCGAGGTGCTGTCCCGGATGACGTTGTTGCGGATGGTCACGTTCCGTGGAGTGTCCGCACCGGACCCGTGCGCCACGCGGATGGCGTAACTCGAATCCCAGAACTCGTTCCCCTCGACCAAGGTGTCCCCTCCACCCATGTGGATGACGATTGCGGAACCCGGAGGGCTGGTGGGAGTCGGGACGAAGCCGTGAATCCGATTGTTGCGGATGGTGACGTTGGTGCCTGCCTTGACATCGATCGCATTCTCCTCACGCCCGGGTGCATAGGCTCGGTAGAAGTGGGAGTCCTCGATGAGCGTGCCGTTCGGCGACGCCTTGAGCCCGTCCTTGTCCTGGTGGATCTGCACTCCATCGCCGTCGCATCCGAAGGCGGTCAGGTTTCTGATCGTGGTCTGCTCAACCGGATGTCTTGGGGTCAATATCGAGTCGAGATAGACGCAGTGGGCGTCGTCGTCCTCTTGCAGCCATTGGTCGTGGACCGTCAGGTTCTCCAGCAAGGTGTTCGAGGGACAGCCTTCCCATTCGATGCAGCCGATGCTGATACCGACTAGACTTCTCATCTGGCCATCGACATCGAGACCGCGCAGAATGACCCCCTCAATCGGTCCGCGCACCTTGAGCTGACCTGCTGTGTCCTCGGTCCCGCCCTCGCCGTCGTTCACGATCCTCAGATCCTCGAATGTCCAGAAGGAGGTCTTCACCTGCAGTGTGACCCTGCTGATGTTATTCCCGACCAGTTCCACACCAGCCTCACCCCGTACCGTGATGCGTGCATCCGGTTGTCCGTCAGCATGACCTTCAGTCGTCGAGATCACGAATCGGCCCACGTAGCGTCCCGGAGCGATCTGCAGCAGGTCGCCGGGCGTGAGAGCGAGCAAAGCGGCAGCGAGAGCGTTGAACGCGCCTGCCCCAGCGGCTGATTCCGCGCATGTGTGGGCGCTGCCATCACCGGCCAGCGGGCAACTGCCGTTGACGAAATGCGTCGCATCTGGAGGCGGTGGTGGCGGAGGAGGTGGCGGCGGTGGAGGTGGCGGATCAACCGGTGGAGGATCTGTGGGGGAATCAACTGCGTGCAGGCATCCTGCGAACAACAACAACGTCGTCAGCAGACAGGATAGCAGTGGACGTGCTGAAGCCATTGCAGATGGAATAGGGAGGGGCTGTTTGAACTACCCGCTGCATGAAAACGCGGTTGCGGAGGTCGGTGAGAGATGCATCAGCGATGCGATTCCTCGAAATCACGCATGAACTCAATGAGGGCCTGCACACTCTCCAGAGGGCAGCAGTTGTAGAGGCTGGCGCGGATGCCTCCCACGCTACTGTGCCCCCTCATGCCACCCATGCCGGCAGCCTCCGCCTCCGCTAGGAAGACCGGCTCCAAGGCGTCGTCATGGAGCAACCACGTGAGGTTCATCACCGAGCGCGAATCCCTGTCAGCGTGCGGCCTCCAGAAATCCGTCCTGTCCAATTCCGCATACAGCAGCCCTGACTTCTCCTGATTCCGCGCTATCGAGGCTTCCAACCCGCCGTTCTCCTCCAGCCAGTTGAACACCCGGTCGAGCGCGAAGATGCCGAAGGTGTTGGGGGTGTTGAACAGCGAGCCTTTGCTGGCGTGGACATTGTAGTCGAGCATGGTGGGCAGGTCATCACCGACCCGTGAGAGAGCCCGGGGAGAGAGAATCACCAGAGTCACACCCGAGGGTCCGAGGTTCTTCTGCGCGCCTGCATAGATGAGGTCGTGGGCAGAGATGTCGCACGGAGCACCTGCGATGTCTGAACACGCATCGAGCAGCAGCAACTTGCCTCCACTGTCCGGCAGATGGTGGAACTGGGTCCCGTAGAGGGTGTTGTTCGACGTATAGTGGAGATAGACTGCGTCGTCACGCACGGAATAATCTCCGACCTGAGGAACGCTCCTGAATCCATTCTCCGAATCGTCCCAGATCGCCTGAGCATCCCCGACCCGCTTCGCCTCCTTGAGCGCCTTCTGTGCCCACCCCCCGGTGACGAGATAGTCCGCCTGCTCTCCCGGGCGCAGCAGGTTGAGTGCGGTCATGTAGAACTGCAGCGAGGCGCCGCCCTGCAGGAACAGCACAGTGTAATCCTCAGGAACAGAGAGAGTCGTTCTCACCCGCGCCATCGCCGAGTCGACCACGTTCTGGAAGGTCTGGCTGCGGTGTGACACCTCCAGCAGCCCGAATCCGCTCCTCGAAAGGTTCGGCAGCGCGTCACGACACTCCTCGACCACTGAGAGCGGCAGCACCGCCGGACCGGCGCCGAAATTGTGGACGCGAGTCCTGCCCGACATCGACCCGAGGGCCCCGGCACCAGTCTTTGAGTTCATCGGCGGCGAGAGGTGGGTTCATTTCACAGCGACTCGACGCATGCCCATGGTCCGAATCGGCCTCGTGATGCTCCAAGGCGCTCGCCATGTGCACGCCACGGCCCTGAAGAGAGCCGCCGAAGAGGCTGGTGTCGAACTCGAACTGCATGAACTGCGCACCGACGCCGACCTGTTCTCCTGCCAGCCTGAGGCGATCGTGCTTCCTGGCGGAGAATCAACCACGATGCGACTGACTGGCGGAGCCGAGGGCAGTGGGCTTCTACCTGCCCTGTTCGCCTGGATGCGTGCCGACCCATCCTTGCCGGTGCTGGGCACCTGCGCCGGCGTGATCCTGCTGGCAGATCCGCAAGATGGTGGTGAACCATTGATTCATTCGAGCATCGATCGCAACGCCTACGGCCGCCAACAGGACTCATTTCAAGCCGAACTCACAATCTCCGGCATCGGTGATTCGAACATTTTCTCGGGGGTATTCATCCGCGCACCTCGCTTCGCCGAGATCAGCGCCAACGACACGGTCGTCGCAACCCATCAGGACGAGGTGGTGGGCATCCGCAATGGTGCCAGATTAGCGCTCACATTCCATCCCGAACTATCTGATGATACCACATTCCATCGCTGGCTGCTGGAAGCCGCCTTGCTGCGAGCGACGGCTTGAAGCGGGAACGCGGTCCCGACCGACTCGGTGAGACAGTGAGCATCCAACTTCACGTGGCGTCGCTGCCCGACCTCGTCGAGCCACCCTCGTGCGAGGACACCGAGGGCTGCCTGCAGTGCCAGCAGGGCTCGAAGATGGTGCTGTTCGTCACCGGCAGGTGCCACTGGAGGTGCGACTACTGCCCACTCTCGGAGAACAGGCGTGAGATCGAGTACATCTACGCCAACGAGCGCCGCTGCGACCCCGACGACTGGGAAGCCGTGCTCGAGGAAGCGCACGCGATGAACGCCACAGGCACCGGAATCACCGGCGGTGACCCGATGATGGACCGCGAACGCACCCTCGAATCGATTCGGCAACTGAAGCGGGAATTCGGGAGCCAGCATCACATCCACATGTACACGAGCATCCCCTTCCAGCCCCCGCAGGCAACAGCATTGGCCGACGCGGGTCTCGACGAGATCCGCTTCCACCTGCTCGACCTCGAACTCGAGCCCTACCTGGAGATCATGGAGGCGTGTGAACAGGCGGGGATGAAGACCGGGGTGGAACTCCCCTGTGAGCCGGACCAGGAAGAGAGATTGCTCGCCCTTCTGGAGGAATTGCGCGATGCGCCGATCACCTTCCTCAACCTCAACGAACTCGAGATCACCGTCGGCAACCTCGACAACATGGAACTCCGCGGATTCAACATCTCCAACGAACTCACAGCGGGAGCCGAGGGCTCCGCTGAACTGGCCACGCGCATGCGAACGCGAGTCCAGCACGCCAACGCTAACCTCCCCGACGCAGAGGATGGGATGACCCGTTCCGCCTACGGTTACACACTGAAATTCTGCACGTCCACCTACAAGGATTCAGGACAACTGCGCCGCCGATTCCTGCGCCGGGGTGAAGCGTCCATCTCGCCTCACGAGCAGCTCACCGAGGATGGCACCATCGTGTTCGGCTCCATCTACTGCTCACCCGAGGATGCTGACTCCCACATGGCCGAGATCGTGGCAGAGTTCGACCTGCCCGCAGCGTGGATGCGCTGGGACGAGCAGAACAGTCGTCTCGAAGTCCCGTTGCTGCTCGCCGAGGAGATCGCCGACGAGATCACCGCTCCCGCCGCGCTGGTCGAGGTTCATCCGACTTACGAGCGACTCGAAGTCAGTCTTGTCTGGCTGAACGACCATCGCCCGCCGGCGTGAGCCGCCGTCAACGACGAATCTAGCCACCCGCGCAGATTCACTCTCACTGTCGGCGTCGGCTTGATGAAGGGCGGGCAGGTCGTCGGCTCTGATGAGTGACGAGGCGGAGCGACCTGCTGAGGCGGATGCTGAAGAGGCTGAACCCGAAGTGGATGCCGAGCCTGAGCCCGAACTGACGCTTGAGGAACTGGTCGAGAAGTTGACCGGGGAGTTGGCGCAGGCGAGAGCAGAGTTGACCTACCGCGATGCGGACATCGTCAACCTCAGGCGCAGGCACACCCAGGAGCGGGGCGACCTCATCAAGTTCGGCGGCCGCGCGCTGGCTAACCGGCTGCTGTCGGTGCTCGACAACCTCGACCGGGCGCTCGAAGCGATTCCCGAAGGGGCGGACGACTCTGTCGTCCAGGGCATCTCACTCACACGCCAGTCGTTCTGGGCCGCGCTCGAAGCGGAGGGCATCACGGTCATCGAAGCGGCGGGCAAGAAGTTCGACCCCAACCTGCACGAGGCGATCACGACGCTGCCTGCCAGCGAAGAGCATCCAGCAGGGGTAGTCATCGACGTTCTCGAGACCGGCTACATGCTGCACGACAGGGTGTTGCGTCCTGCGCGTGTGGTGGTAACCTCTTCAGATTGAGGCGGTGAGCCCCCCCTCATGGCCGACGAGGAGGAGTCCGGTGGCAGCCGCCGCTGGGCGGGCGAGTCGCGCCGGTTGCGCACTTTCGCAGTTGCGCTGGTCACCATCTACATCGGCTCGCTGTTGCTCATCTACGTCGGTGCGCCCAACCAACCCATCGACGTGTTCCCGACCGAATGTCCGGAGAATTCCCAGAACTGCACGAGGCTGGCTCCTAATCCCTACCGTGGTGACAACATGAGCGAACTCCGCTTCAACGCCAGCAAGGAGGAGGTGTTCGCTGCTGCGCTCTCGTGGGTCGAATCCGAACCACGCACCCTCGTTCTCACTGAATCCGAGCAGGTCGGCTACATCCACTCCGTGTTCAGGTCGTTCGTGTTCCGCTTCCCCGACGACCTGCTGGTACACGTCCACTGTGACAACGGCCAGGCCGGTGTGTGGATCCACTCCCAGTCACGCATCGGCGTCTACGATCTTGAGGTGAACAACGAGCGTGTCGCTGCTCTGAGGCAGCACCTCGAATCCCAACAATGGGAATCGAGCAACTGCACAGTCTGATATTCAGCAGCAGTCGATATCGAAGGGATACTCGCCACCATCGATGACATTCTGCACGTCGGGCGTGACAGATTGCATCTCCTCGAGGCAGTAGTGGAAGGTGTCGCAGGCTACCTTCCTGTCCTTCTGGATGTGCAGGGAGTGTGAGAAGTAGACTGAGGTGTCAGAGTGGAACAGCCGACCGATGCGCACCCGCGTGTTGAACTCGTTGCACACCTCTCCAAGGGGGCGCTCAGGACCATCCACAGGAGGGGTGATTCGGGTTGTTATGGTGACCAGTTCGGGCTTGACCACCCTGACGTCGTAGCATTGTCGCGCCCTGCCTGGAGAAGTGTCGTCCACCCCATCCTCGTAGAAGACCATGCGCCCCGACGAGGCATTCACCTCGTGATTCAATCCCCTGTCTATCGCCGAGGAGGTCAGCTCCTTCAGCACCTGAATCTGTCTTTTCTCACCCTTTGTCTGCACTTTTGAATCACCCATGGTTGACCAACAGAGACGCTTGGACCTCGACCCTATTTGAAAGGAGCAATCGAAGCCGGGGTCGACCTCACCCGACAGGTTCCACTGGCAGGCCCATGAACGCCAGCCGTGCATGCCAGCCGTTGTCGATGATCAGTCTGCTCACCGACTCGGGAATCGTCGCACACGCCACCTCAAGGGACACCTCGTGCTCGCTCACGGTCGACAGCATCTGCAGGGTGTCACGGATGCGCCAGCCCTCGTAGTCCTCCCGTCGCGTCAACTCGACATTGACCACCGGCCAGTCGGCGGCGGCGTAGAGTTCAGCGGTCGGAGCATCGCTGGTGAACATGATTCCGGGCCCTCCGTGGTAGCGTGACGCGTGCTCGACCCAGTTAGGTGGATCATCGATGTCGGGTATGGCCACGACCTCGACCCTCGCTTCCTCGTGGGGTGCCTTGGCCGCGACCCAGGCGCGCACCATCTGCTCTCGCTCCTGCGCGCTCCACGGGTTCGCCAGATCCTCCGGCTGATTGGCGGAGCCAAGCGCGATGCGCACGGGCAGCTCCTTGGGGCAGTCAGGATGGCTCAATGCCTGTTCAAGCAGCCAGGCGTGTCCGCGGTGGAACGGCTGGAAGCGACCCAGCAGGATGATTCCCGGCAGTGGAGGTTCGCCAGGAGGCTCTGGCAGCAGGGGCAGTTCCTCTGGTTCCTCATCCATCGGTCATTCCTCCTCTGAACCGGGCCAGCCGTCACGCAGCAGCCGGTTGAGGTTGAACTGCCCGAATCCCCACGAGGTGGCTGACGTCCAGTCTCGGCCGACGAGCAGCAGCAGGTCGTCTTCCTTCGCCAGTCGATTCGCCAGATGATGCAGTGCCTCGGTGTGGCGCAAATGGCTCTGCATGGTCGGCAGGATGTGCGCATCGGCATTTGCCTCCAACGTCTCGCCAAACTCCTCCCTCCGTTGCATCCAATCGAGCACCACGGCTTCGCCGAATTCGCCTACCGGCATCTGGAGGATACGCTCCAGAGCCCGCTCCCAGACCGAACGGCCGTAGAGACCGCGCTCACCGTGACATTCCTCACCGCAATACGGCTCGATGTAGAGGTAGCCGCGTCCCTCGATGCACCTCCACTCTCCTGCACTCGCCCAGTCTGCCAGTTGCAGCATCCCTGCCGCCAACTGGTCGTCGTTCACCTCTCCATCGTTACGCAGCCGGCGCAGATGCGAGATGCAGTTGCACTCGTACTCCGGATAAGGCAGCGGTTCCATCCAGTCGAGGATGTCCGCTTCGAGATCGACGTCGAAACTGCGGTTGAGCACGGCGTCGGCCTCCGGGCGCAGGTCGCGCAGCTCGCGAGTCTCCAAGCCCTGCTCGAGTTCAGACCACTCGCATTCCAGCATCCGACACCAACTGGGACGATGCACCAAGCGTGCGATCATCTCGACGGCCATGTCCTCTCCGACCCTCGTTCACGCCCGGATGCCATCAAGGCTACCATTGTGCACAGCCCACCCTATGTTCGGGGCTATTTCAAGCAATGGCTACCCACTGAAACACGGGAGTTTCAATGACGGTTTTTTAATTGATGCTATGAAAGCTGAATTATTGGGCCAGCGATTAAAACAAAACAAAGGAC
>CATMIM010000039.1 GCA_950068635.1 uncultured Candidatus Poseidoniales archaeon | reverse complement strand
TATATCCCTTCCTTGTTAGAACTGATTCCTGAGTCAAGCCTTGGATCAATAGCTCCTAGCAAGGTTTTAAGACATGACAAGAAAGGCACAATATTGAAGTGGGACCTTGTCAAACTCGAACCATTCGAAGAGAGAGTGATAACCTACAGGATCAAGAGCAAACTGAGCATCATCGGTGGCTTAACCCTGCCATTCTGCTCTGTTAACTTCTCACCAAAAGAAGGTAAACAAAGAACAATCACTTCAAACACGTTAAACATCGGATCTTGAACAAAAGTTTTTTAAACTACTTCTGATTTTTTTCTTGTATCTCCCTCCGTGGCTCAATTGGCAGAGCGCTCGGCTGTAGATTCTGCTTGACAGCTCATAACGAGTCGGATGAAAAGTAGACAGCCGTTACCGAGAGATTCCCGGTTCAAATCCGGGCGGGCCCACATCATCGTCAGCATGGTTCGCCCATGGCTCGGACCCGTGAATACCGGTCAGGGGAACCTCCGCGGAATGAAAGGGTGATATTCAGAGGGTCGCCGGTACGGTCTGGGTGGGGGTCGTGTCACAGTTGGAACGGGTGCGTCAAGGTCTGCGCACGATGGATGAGCTGTTGGCTGGATATGCGCGGCTTTTCGGCGTGGGATTCGTCGACCCACTGCCGCGAACCGCTGCCTTGATCTCCGTCTACGGGTTGATCTACGCGATCGCCCGCCTCGCGCCTGCTCCATTGGCGTTGTTGGCGGTGATGATGGGCTACATCGGCGTGCTCGCCATCGGCAGGGCGTGGACACAGAACGAGAAGCTCAGAACCCGCATCGCCCACAAGTTGGAGGACCTCGACCCTGACAGTCTTCCCGACCTGCGCCTCGGAGCACTGATCTCAGCATTGCAACTGTTCGCGCTCATCCCCCTGCTGCTCGAGTTGAGCCATCGGCTGTTCAATCTCTACGAGGTCGATACGGAAGCGACGATGTCCACCTGGCTGGCATTCGGAGTCGACCTGTTCTTCCGCTCACTGCTCGACTGGTCCGAGGTGTACGACGTGCATGTCTCCGATGTGCAGTTCGACTCTATCTGGGGTCGCCATCTGGTGATGTTCATCCTGCTCACGATCGACTTCATCCTCATCCAGGGGATCATCCGGCTGGTCTCCATCCGGCGCACGGTGAGTCAGGGAGTTGCTGTGGCAGGAAAGGACCCGGAGATGGCCTTCCGTCTGGGCAAGCGGGCGACGAAGCCCCTGAGCGCCATGGTCGCCAATCCGATGTTGGATGCGGATATGCGCAACAGCGCCATCGAGGCGTTGGGGATGATCGGGGATGCGAACGGGTGCGCAGCGCTGGTGAATGCGTTGTCAGAACGGGAACTGCACACCAATGGAGTCGCCGCGTTAGTGCACATCGGGCATTACAATCCGATATTGGATGGATGCCGCAACCCGAACCCGCTCGTTCGCAGGGGGTGCCTGTCCGCCCTCGGTAGGCTTGGAGACAGCCTCGTCATCGAGCAGGTCGGACGCTGTGTGGACGACCCTGACACTACCGTACGCGTGCATGCGCACGAGGCTCTGGGGCGTATCGGTCACAACGCGGCGCTTCCGTTCCTGGCACGTGGCCTCGATGACCAGGAAACGCACGTTCGCCACACAGCGCTGCAGCAGATAGGGCAGTTCGAAGGTGACAGGGCGATTCCTCTTGTCATCCAATCCGCCAACGACCGCTCGCCGACCGTGCGCAGGCTGAGCGTCGAACTTCTCGCTCGCTTCCCTGACGCCCGGGTGGTTCCCATCCTCGTTGACAGGATGGAGGATGACGACAAAGAAGTGAGCGAGGCAGCGAAGAGATCTCTGGCTCACCTCGAGTCGCTGGTCGACGGCGGTGCCGCTTGACTGAACAAACGACTAACAATTCTTGAAAAAGTTAGTCAATCGCGCATCCGAATAGCGTGGTCTATGACCTCTTGAGCGAGTTTTTCCACCCTGCTGGCTAACTCCTCATCCTCAAGTTCGCCATCCTCATCGAAAGCGCTCTTCACTTTGCCCACAGCGACCTGTGTCGGCACCACCCATGCCCTGAGCCAGCGCACCACCAGGCGCAGGTGGTTGAGGGTGTTCGAGTTGGTCTGGCCTCCGAGAGTCGACATCAAGCCGAACGTCTTGCCCTCGACATGCTCGAAGTAGAGCCAGTCGAACTGGTTCTTGATCACGCTGGACATCGATCCGTGATACTCTGGGCTGCTGACGATGAATGCATCAACGCTTCTGGCCATCTCTTGGAACGCCTTGACGTTCTCATCCTCCCACGAATCAGCCGCCCCGACCAAGGGCAAAGGGTTCTCCTCGAGGTCCCAGCGGACCGTCTCTGCACCCGCTTGCTCGGCCGCTCTGAGGGCCAGCGTGAGCAGACTTTGATTGGCTGAAGTGGCGCCGATGCTCCCAGAGAGTCCCATCACGCGCACCGGTTCGTCAGCCATGCTGCGGCGAGTCGACGTCTCTTCATACGTTTTCCCGCTCCGCCCACGAGAGCGCTCGCACCCGCATATGCGCGCACGGAGAACCCTTATCCGTGAACGGTGGGGGTCGGAGGCCTGTTGAACATGCCCGAGCACGGCCACGAAACATGTCCCCACTGCGACAACGACCTCGACGGTCGCGAAGCAGCCTGCCCCAACTGCGACGGCGCCCTCTTCGGTGTCCCACCGAAGCGTTCCAGTACAGTCAAGGAGAAACTCAGTGAAGCGTCAGAGGCGGTCAGCGAAGGTGTCCAGAAGGTGGTGGACCGAGTTGAACCGGTCGTCGAGAAGATGACCGAGACCGTCGGCGAGCATGTGATTCCGGTCTTCCGCATGGTAGGGGAGGCCGGTAGTGACCTCGTCGTGAAGACTTCCGAGGCGGCGAGCAGCATCAAGGGACGCATGACGTCTGACTCCGCAGATGAAGAAGAGGAGTCTGAGGCTGATGGCGATTCCGAGGTAGCCACCGAAGAAGATGGTGGCATCGACATGGACGCGCTGTTGGCCGACGGGGAGCAACTGGGCAGAGAAGGCAAGTCGAAGGAGGCCCTCTCCAAGTTCAATCAAGTGATCGCCGCCGATGCGAGCAACGCGATGGCGTGGTTCAATCGTGGAGTGGTCCACGAGATGAGCGGGGACGTAGAAGAGGCGCAGAAGTCGTTCACCATCTGCCTCGACATGCAGGCGGACCACGGCCCGGCCGCTGCCAATCTCGCCGTCCTGTTGTCACGTACCGGGGAAACTGACGATGCTGCTCGCTGGGCGCACATCGGCCTCCGTTCTTTCCCGTCGCACCCTCTGCTCTCCGAGATCGCCGCTGGCACGGAACCACCGCAGACGAGCGCTGCACCTGATCCAACTCCTGCACCCGCTGTCGAGTCTGAACCCCCTCAGGCCGAACCTGCACCCCCACCTGAGCCTGCACCAGTTGCCCAGCCGCCGGCTGAAGAGGTCGCTGTTGACCTGGACGGATTGGCTGACCTCGCGGCCCAGATGGTGAAGGCGGGCGATCTCGAGGATGCGCTGGATCTGCTGCGCGACCACCTGCACACCACCGCTGCGGAAGACCCCCGCTGCTGGCGTATCGCAGCCAATGCGATGGCGCGCATGGGATTGGATGAGAATGCCATAGAATCGTTCAACTACGCCCTCGGACTGGACAACGAGGACGCCTCCTCTTGGTACAATCTGGGAACATTGCATCGGAAGTCGGGGCACATCGACACCGCAGCGACCTGCTTCGAGACGGCGCTGTCGCTCAGAGGTGACTACGGAAAAGCCGCCCGGGCATTGGCTGACGCCTCGATGCAACTTGGGCGGTTGGACCAGTCGATCGACGCCTGGAGGTCTCTGCTCAACTCCGAACCTCTGCATCCTGACCGGGCTGAGTTCGCCCAGTTGCTCGTCGACATAGGCGAAGGAGAGAGCGCGGTTCTTGACCAAGTCGGAGAACATCCCGTGACCCTCCCTGAGGGTCCAGCATTGGCGACTGAGGCACTCAAGCACATCCCTGACGACGGAGGGCGTGACAATGCTGTGCTGAGAGCACGGGCGCTCACCCTTTCAGGCGACCACGCGCAGGCAGTGAAGGTGTGGAGGGCGCAGATCGAGCACGCACGTGAAGACGTGCCACTCTGGCAGGGACTGCGAAGGACATTCGTGTCTGCTGGCGAACTTGAGACAGCCGCCAAGATCGAGAACAAGATCGCTGGGCTGACCGGGGAAACGGCCGTGGAGGTGGCAACCCCAGCTCCTGAAATCACCCCTGAACCCGTGGTGCAGGCAACGTCGGACCCTGAACCGGTCATGGAACAGACTCCCGAACCTGATCCTGTTGCGCCAGCCGATGATGACCCGTGGGCTGACATGGATGCTACGGAATCGCCCGCAGAACCTGAACCGGTTCCCGAACCAGTCAGTTCCGAGGAGGTCGCTCAGGCAGAGGTCACGTTGGACAGTGTCGCCGGGGCGCATGAGCAAGAGGCGGAGGAGCGAAGGGTCGTCGAGGACAACCCAGAGGTTGACCTTGCCAAGGTGGCTCTCGTCATAGATACAGCCGCTGCGGACAGCGGCATCCCAGGTGCCAGGGAGTCGACGTCAATCGCCAATCCGGACATAGAGTGGTACAACAAGGGACTCGCCCTGCTTACAGATGAGAAGTACGCCGAGTCACTCGCCTGCTTCGACAAAGCACTGCCCTCGTTCGTGGATGATGATACGATGGTCATTCGCCTGCTCAACGCCAGAGGGAACTCGCTCTACTACCTGGAGCGCTACGGAGAGTGCATAGAAGCCTATCACAAGGCGATGTCCATCAACCCGGCCGGCGTCACTGGGGCCACGCTCTACAACATGGGGACTGCCTATGGAGAGGTCGAGCGCTTCCAGGACGGGATCAAATGTTTCGAGCAGGGGCTCTCGAAGAAGCGAGCCGAACCGCTCGGAGGCAAGGAGGCGGATATGGCCAAGGAGCAGATTCGCCGCTTCCGCAAGTTGCACAAGGAGCAGGGAAAGAAGCTGAAGCGACTGGCAAGGGCGACGAGCTGAGTCAGTTCGGACCCGATATGCTGACCGCGACCGATTTGCTGGTAGGAGTGTTGCTCCCCTCGGCCACCGACTCCAGCGGGATGAGCACGTTTGCCTCCGGGAAGTAGGTGCAGACGTTCCCTTCAGGTATCTCAGCGGGTACGACCTTCCAGCTCGCGGCGTGCCGCTCTTTACCCTCGAAGTGCGAAGTGATGTCCACCTCATCTCCCGCCGAAAGGTGCAGCGTGGCCATGTCATCGCGATTCATCAACACGATGCGGCGGGCTCCGTAGACCCCGCGATAGCGGTCATCGTTGCCGTAGATGGTCGTGTTGTACTGGTCGTGGCTGCGCACGGTCATCATCGTGAACTGTCCCGCGGCCGCCACTGGCTGGGGCAGAGCGTGCACCGTGAACTTGGCCTTCCCGTTGTCAGTGGGGAACACCGGGCCGTCACGTGGCCCGTTCGGAAGATGGAATCCCCCATCCTGGGACACCCTGACCTCGTAATCATCGAATCCGGGAACCACCGCCTCGATCAGCGACCGGATGCCAGCATAATCTCGAGTATGCTCCTGCCAGGCGAACGGTGAATCCCCGAAGGTCGCATGGCCCATGCCACATACGATGCTGACCTCGGAGCGCAGATGTGCAGAAGCTGGAGCGAGGCTGCCGCGGCTGGAATGCACGACACCCATGGAGTTCTCGACCGAGACGAACTGTGGGCCTGATTCCTGCTCATCGATCTCGGTCCTTCCCATGCACGGGAGGATGAGAGCCCTGTTTCCAGTTACCAGATGACTGCGGTTCAGTTTGGTGGAGATCTGCACCGTCAGGTCAACCTGCGAGATCCCTTCGGCCACAGCCTCGGTGTCCGACATCGCAGACAGCAGATTCCCCCCCATGGCCATCAGCAGGCGCACTTTGCCTGCGCGCATCGCCTTGACCGCCTCGACGGTGTCCAAGCCCCCCTGCTCGGGAGCGGTTATTCCCGTGGCTTCGTTGAGTGCCGCGATGAAGGAGGGCTTTGGGTGGTGAACGATGCCCACCGTGCGGTCTCCCTGCACGTTGGAGTGTCCGCGCACCGGACACGCCCCCGCTCCCGGTCTGCCGAAATGTCCCCCCAGGAACAACAGGTTGGCGATCTCCTGGATGACGGCCACGGAGTTGCGATGCTGGGTGAGCCCCATCGCCCAGCAGATGATCATCCTCTCCGATGAGGCGAACGCCTCGCCAACCCGTTCAATGTCCTCCCGCTCGACTCCTGAACCGGAGACGATGTCCTCCCAGGTGACGGACTCGATGGCAGCCGCGAAGTCTTCGAATCCCTCGGTGTGCTCTTCGATGAACTCTCGGTCAATGGAACCGGTTGAGAGAACGACCTTGCAAAGCCCCTTGAGCAGGTGGGCGTCGCCGCTCACTCGCACCTGCAGGTGCTCGTCGGCGATGCGCGTACCGCGGCCGAGCATGCTGAGTGGTTGCTGTGGATGCTTGAACCGTCCCATTCCGGTCTCCAACTCAATAACCACACCAAGTTCAACGCCTTGTGCTGTGGCAGCCCGGGAAAGGTCCCTGGCGTTTTTGGGGTCGTCGCAAGCCACCAACATTTCGGCGTCTTGGGCCAAGGCGCACAAGCGGTCGATCTTCAGAGGGGCGATTACCTCGCTGGTGATGAAAACACTGGGAATCCCGCCGTGAACCATGACCTCCGCCTCTGCTACCTTGGCCGAACAAACGCCACCGATGGTCCCGCCCCGGCGAATCTGCCTATGGGCGATGGCCGGGGTTTTGTGGTTCTTGCTGTGGCCACGGAGCTTGCTGGACTGCCCTGCGTAGAAATGGGCAATGACGTCCATGTTGTTGTCCAACTCGTCCATGTCCAGAATCAAACATGGAGTGTCCAGTTCCTCCATCGGAGTGCCCACGGTTGGTCGGTAGTTGTAGTCCATTGTTTCTCTCCAGAAATGGTTATTTAGGATATGCCTCGCAGAGGTTAGCCAAACCGGCCCCGGCCGGACATCAACCAGAAGCCTTCCAGTTTGCCGTCGCGGACCGCCCGGATGTAGTCGTACTGATTCAAGCAAAGGCCCAGATGGTAGGGTAATAGCCATGCCTTGTCGCCAGGGTTGAAATGCCCTGCCGCCTCTCCTTCGAGCTTCAAAGTGCCGTGCTCGGCGCTGAACCCGGTGGCTTTGGAGCCAGCCATGCCTTCTAACACTGGTATGCCCAAGTCTGGCCCGGTGGCTTTGTGGCCAGCGTCCAAAATGGCGGTTGCCTCCACCGGATGGCTTATTACCTGGGCCAGAACTTTGGCTGCCTGGCTGAACTCTCCCCGAAGCTGGAAAGAATCGTAGTCCATCAAAGGATAGGAGCCAGCTATAACTTCAGTGATGCCCGGCATGTCGCCGGCAATGTCGTAGAGCCAGGTGCCGCCCACGGCTACGTTGGGAACACGCAGACCGTCGCTTTCAATGGATTTCTTGGTATCCAACACGGGCTGCAGGCCTTGGACCGCCACCTGTTTAATCTCAACGTGGGTGGGGTAGATCCTTTCGTCGCCCTCTTTTCTAGCTTTGGGCACCGGCGGCATAGCCAACAGACCGCCGAAGTGCAACCCCTTTGACTTGGAGATATGCCTAGCCAGATCCAAAGCAGGTTTGCCTTCTGCTACGCCGGAGATTCCCCGGCCAGCTTCAAGCTCCACATAGGCTTCTATGGTTACACCGGCCCCAAGAGCAGCCTGGGCCAAATCATCCACGTTCTTGGCATTGTCCACTGCCACGCCGATGCGGCATCTTTGGGCCACGGAACACAGGCGGCGAATCTTGGCGGCACCGATTATCTCGTAGGTAATCAGGATATTGTCCACGCCGCCGTCGGCCATGGCCGTGGCGTAATCCCCCGGGACTTCCCGGCCGCCGTGGACCGGCCCATCGATTGCGACCAACGCAAACTGGGAAGCCCCAGCGAAACGGCGCCCCA
>CATMIM010000038.1 GCA_950068635.1 uncultured Candidatus Poseidoniales archaeon | reverse complement strand
TGTGCACGCAGTAGTCGGAGCGGTTCTTGGAGTAGATGTCGAGGAAGATGTTGATCGAATAGACGGAGATGAACCAGACGTGCGCCAGGTAGATCGCCCCGGCGGTGGCGAACCACGGGTCCTCCACACCCCGCTTGGCACGCCCCCCGAGGAACGGTGGCAGCGCCAGGATGCCGACCGGGAAGCCGGTCAGGAAGGCCCCCCACCAGCCTGCGTTCCAGGAGATGATCGGGCTGCCGAAGAAGTTCCCGATGATGCTCGGCAGCGGGATGTCGAACTGCGGCAGGTACTCACCCCAGCGGAGGTATCCGTAGGAGAACAGCACGTACCAATCGGGGAACACGAATCCGGCCTGGGCGAACGGGTCGGCGGAGATGTGCAGCGGAGGCGGGATGATCCACGAATAGAACAGGAGCACCGCCATCATGGCGGCGAAGATGATGCTGTCACGCAGCACCTCGTGAGGCCAGAACGGATGCCCCGTGAACCCCCTGCGGCGCTCCTTCTCAGCGTCGCGCAGCTGCTCCTTCTCGCGGATGTAGACGTCAGCGATTCGCCCGAAGTTGTCCATCAAACCCATGATCACACCTCAATGCGGCTCCGCTATCCCTTGTACCCAGACGATGAACAGGTGCACGATGATCAGCGCCGTGACTATGACTGGCAGGATGAACACGTGCAGGAAGTACATCCGGGTCACGGTCGCCCCCGACAGGCTGGTCCCCCCGAACAACGCTCTAGCGACCCATCCACCGATCAACGGCGTCGAGTTCGCCATGTTGATGCCGATGGTGGCGGCGCCGAAGGCGAGCGCATCCCAAGGAAGCAGATAGCCCGAGTAACCGAAGAAGATGGTGAAGAACATCAGGCCGACCCCGATGAGCCAGTTGAGTTCGCGGGGGTTGCGGTAGGCTCCGGTGAAGTAGACGCGGCACATGTGCAGGAACACCGAGGCGACCATGAAGTGTGTTCCCCAGTGGTGCAGCGAGCGCATGATGTAGCCGAACGGCAACTGTGTCATGATGAACTGCATGCTGCCGTAGGCAGGACTCGGGTCACCCTCCCCTCCCGGAACGTAGTAGATGCCGAGCACGGTGCCGGTGATGATCAGCAGGATGAACGCCAGGAAGGAGATTCCACCCAGGCAGTAGAGCGGATACCAGTACCAGATGATGCGCAGCTTGTACTTCTCGGCGTGCGTCATCGGCATCTGCCGGTGCATGCTGTGGTAAGCGTCGCGGCTCATCGCCCAGTAGTCCTGGATGCGGAAACGGGTGTCGAGCCAGGAGAACACCCACAGGAACAGTTTCTCCGCCAGTCCCATCTTCGTGGATGCTTCGACAGCGCGCAGGATCTCCTTGCGCGGCATCTCCTCGCTCTCCTTGCGCAGGGTGAAGGCTACGAGCACCACGATCAGCGCGATGAACAGCCACAGGAACCAGAATTGCAGTATCATCTCACTCACCTCTCAATCGCAGTACGTGTACCAGTCGAGCATCGCCTCGATTCCCTCAGCCTTGAAGTCGACGACCTCGATGACATCGTTGTTCACGGTGAACGGGATGAGTGGCATTCCGACAGGTGTCGGACCTCCGGTCCGCTTGATTCCGAAGTATTGGAACACCGTCCCACTGGCGCGGTTGCGGTTGGTGTTCTTCTCTACGACGGTGGGGTCGTAGCGGCTGGAGTGGCAGATGCAGAACAGTTTGTTGCCCCCTGAGTCGAGGCCGCCCGGCTCCCAGTTGTCGGCGGTGAAGTTGTTCTCGATGAGCTGCCAGCCGGGGATGCAGCAGAGATGCGGGCAGCGGCCGAAGATGACCAGGATGTTGTTGCTCACCTTGAGCGCGGCATATGCCGGGTCCTCCTCCATATCGCCGCCGTAGCCGATGACGGCACCGGTCTGGTCGACGCCATCCATGAACTGGATTCTCGGCTTGTTCTGCATCGGTGGGAGATTCTTGTTCTCCTCATGCGGGATGTAGACGACGTTCACCGGCAGCCCTGACCAGACGCCCGAGGCGCCTGACATGCCGGTTGTTGACCTCCCCGCCTCATCCTTGAATCCTGATTCGGTCATCGACTCGAGGTGCTGGTCACCGTACCACACGCTGTCCTCGGAACCCTTGGGCACCCAGAAGCGGATCTCTGAGTCACCACCGCCTCCCCCCGACTCACCCATCAGCAACGACGCGAAGCCGATGGCACCGAGGCTGATGGCGGTGATCACGCCGGCAGCGCTGTTGAACGAGTAGCGGATGAACTGACGCCGGTCGAGTACCTGTCCCGTCTCTGCTTCGCCCTCAGGTGACCAGGGCGATTTACGCAGTCGGAATTCACGGGCCATGTCTCACACCTTGTAATCGAACCAGCTGTCCGGGTCCTTCTGGCTCATGTACTTGTTTCGCCGATGCTTGACGATGACCACATCGGGCATGACCCACTTCAGGTAGACGATGCCCATGATGATCAGCGTCACCATCGTCATCCCGAAGAAGAATGAGAGCAGCTGCTGGTCCCAGTCAGCGAACAGCCCGTAGGTAGTCGCTCCTGCCCAGTAGAGCGTCCAGCCCAACCCCCAGACGAAGGTGAGCACCACCAATGCCGACTCACCGGTCGGAGACATGCTCGCCCTGACGATCGTGCCCGGCTCCGGTTCGTTGAACACGCCGTGATCGAGCGCCGAGATGTAGGTGTCCTCGTCGAGTTCCACCCCATCCAATGCTGCTCGGGCGTCTTCCACACTGACATCGCCGCTGGCCACCTGCTCCAGCAGTTTCACCACCGTGTCCCGCTTCATCCGGACAACCTCCTGTGGTCTTCAGGCCCACTCACCGATTCGGGTGGTGTTCGAGGCGGATGCTGTTCTGGTTTCGCGTCGAGCGCAGCATCCGTCAACCCTGCTCGCGGTGCTTCACGTGCCGCCAGTCGTTCACGCACGTGCTTCTCGGCGAGTCGGTCGACGTGGGCGGCGAGCGCGGTTCTCCACGCTTCGAGTTTCTCGGCGTCGCTCATACCTGGTCACCTCTCCTCAGATGCTTGATGCGCAGTTTCAGCAGGTTGCTGCGCCCCTCGTAGTGGCGGCTGAACCCGAAGCGCAGGAAGAATCCGCAGAACAGCATCACCGATATCACCGCGGCGAAGCCGAGCAGACCGAGCCAGTGAGCGCGGAATTTCGCACCCATGTGGTGCAGGTCGAGTTCACCTGAGTGCGCCTCCGGTGCGGCGATGTTGCCGTCGCCCGCGAACACGGTGCGGGTGCGTCCATCGTCCTCGCCTTCGCCTAGCGGAAGCGACAGCCGGTTCCAGGAGTCGGGTGCCATCGGTGCCTGGTTGCCATCGACCGAGTTCCCAGCCAGCCAGATGTCGACCTCGCCGCTTCCCGCTGCAGGTGCGGTCCAGATCACCTTCCAGATGCGGTCAGGGGTCTGCGCACCTGATGCCGTGTGCGTCAACGTGGTGGCGTCGTCACCGTTCTGAACCAGCGATTCGAAGCCTGCTGCGGCCGAGAGTTCACCTGCGCTGACGCGCATCGAGAAGCCGCCCGTGTTCGAGGATGTGTCGATCGAGGGGCCGCCGATGAGTTGGATCGTCAACTCGTATGCAGAGCCTGCCACCCAGTGGTACGGAACCCCGTCGAGGATGAGCGTGACGGAGTTCAAGGGGGCGATGGTGTTGTTCGTGTGACATGTGCAACCGGTGGTCGCCACGTCGGTTCCACCCTCGGCCTCATCTCCTGTTATCCCCCCCGGGCGGGCTTGGCTCGCGCCGGCCAGAAGAAGCGTCAGCAACACCACCGCCAACAGCGGTCTGAGACGGCTTGGCAAACGGCTCATGGAATACCCTGCCTATGGTGAATCGACCGACCTGATTCGGTCTAATAATCGTTTGCTGATGAGCAGGTCTCGACTGCGCCGCAGTCCCTCGATTTCTGCCATCGAAAACCGCCCGCCTCAACCCAGCGCTGGAGTGCCGTACGTGCAAAGGGCTGAAGTGGGTGGGCACACCGTGGTCAGCCGAGGTGTGGTCGGTGGGCGACAGAAGGTGGAAGAACGTCTACCAGTTGAACGACGATCAACTGTCCCGGCTCGACGAGGCGGAGACGCTGATGGAGCGGCATGACCTGTCGGCGGCGGAGGAGATTCTCAAGTCGATGGAGGAGGAGGACCCCCTCTGCATTCCTGTGCTCTCGGTGCTCGGACACCTGTACGGGAAGTATCTCTCTGAGTTCGAGAGGGCGGTCGAGTACTATGAGAAGGTGCTCGAGCGAGAGCCGGACAACGCCTGGGCTCGCGATGAGCGCAGAAGGTACCAAAGATACCTGACGTACGACTGAGCCATCCGAAAGTTCAACGGTTCGCATAGCGCCGGGTGGAGACATGCACGACGGCAGCATACTCGTGGCGGGAGTCGGAGGGCTCGGTTGCCTGTGGGCGCGGCGCGCCCATGACAACTGCTCCGACTATGCCGATCTGCTGCTGGTCGATGCCGACGAACGTTCGTTCGAGGACGCCCGCCACGCACACTGCCTTCCCTTGGGGGACACATCATCGCAAGGGTGCGCGGCGCTTCCTGAACTGGCCGAGTCGCATATGCGCCGCGCCAAGCAGCTGACCGAACAGATGCTGGCGCCGGTCGAACTGCTCCTGCTGCTGACAGGTCTCGGCGGCGGCGCCGGCACGGGTGCCTCCCATGCGCTGGCGGCCCAGGCGAAGCAGAACGGGGCGCTGGTGCTGTCGGTCGCCGCCACTCCATTTGAGGACCAACCAGCCAGATGCGCGCTGGCGGAGGCCGCTTTGCCACGCCTCGAGGAGGCGTCAGATGTGTGCGTGCGGCTGTCACTCGACCGACTCGCGTGGCAGGCTCGGGAGCGCGGGTCCGACTGGCGACGCGATGCCTCATGGGGGGGGGAACTGGGGCAGGGCATCGTGCTCACCCTCGGCCGCGTCGGGCTGATCAATCTCGACCTGATGGACCTGAGGGCAGTGGTCAGCCACACCGGCGAGGCCACATTGCTGGTGGCTGAGGGAGATGCAACGGATCCCGAGGCGCTGTTCCGCTCGGCGCTCGCCTCCCCGCTCGCCGGGCTCAAGGTGGAGGGTGCCTCAGGCTGCTTGTTGCAGATCGAGGGCGGGCCGCGCATGACGGTCGCTCAGGTGAACTCGGTGGCGGACGCGTTCACCCGCGGGTTCAGCGACGACTCACAGGTGATTCTTGGTGCAAGGATGGCTGACGAACTCGACGGCAGGATGAGGGTCGTCGCTGTTGTCAGTGGTCTATAGACTCAATCAAGCAGTTCCAGTTCGTCGAAATCCGACTCGTCGAGTTCCCAATCTTCGCCTTCGTCTTCATCCTCGGGCCAACTCCCCAACTCCGGTTCAGCCAGTTCCACCTCGTCCTGAGATTCTTCGGGCTCGCTTTCAGGCTCAACGGATGCCGGCTCCTGTGAGGTTCGGTCAGAGCCGACTTCGTCCTCATCTTCCTCCGAGGTTGTCGCCAGCAGGCTGTTGTGGCTGGTGATCACCGCCGGATGCATCAGAATCAGCGCACCTGCGGTCACGAGGTGGCCGAATCCCATGGTGGTCGCAAGGCCGCCGCCCGACAACCGGGTGATCATGGCGATGCTCCCGGCATAACCGAAGCCGAACGCCAACCCCCAGAAGAGCGCGTTCTCGGAGCTGAACAGCTTGCTCCCCTTCTTGACCCCGCGACTGGACAGCGCCCAGATCGCCATCACGACTGCGAACATCATCAGGATGCTCTCCTCGAGCAGTTGCGCCATCGCTGAGGGGGGGTCGATGAACCGGCGCCACGCGCTCAGCATGTGCCAGGTGACGAACGCCTGTGCAACGATGCCCCAGCGCAGCGCGAAGCGTGCGCTTCCCTTGCGCACCGCCGCGGCCTCGTAATGTGAGCGCAGCCAGCGAAGGATGCCGAACTGGATCAACCCCACGACCAGCACGAATCCGACCCAGCGCAGATGCGTGTCGAGATCGGCACCTGCCGGGTCCCTCGCCCCATAGCCGAACATGAACGCCAGCGCCCCGGCGAGCAGGAGCAGCGCGAGCATGTGCGTAGTGAACATCCCGCCTACGCTGCCCGGCCCGGGTCTGCTGTCGCGCGCTTTCCTGCTTCCTGCCAGCCATGAAGAGCAAGCCGTGCGGAACGAGCCCGCCTGACCTGCGGACCAGACGATGAACAGGCCGGCGAGGCCCAGCGCCGGCCATGTGGCATACGCGTCATCGGTGAGCACTGTCCCCTTGGCCATTCCACCGATCAGCGCTGACAGCAGCAATGGCAGGGACCAGACCTTGAGCGAGCGTAGAGCCAGCCCTTTGACGCCCCCACTCGTTTCCAATCCGCTGGTGTCGGTGCGCACCCAGTCGTGCACGAAGCCGAAACGGGTCAGGACGGCTGTCAGGGCGTAACCCAGTGAGAGCGAAAGGAAGGCGAGCGAGGTAAGCTCGTACGCGCCATCCGTCAGGCTCGTGAGCGCGAACAGTCCGCTGGAGAGCAGCGTGAGCAGCAGCACGTGCGGAAGCGTCTGCCTATCGAGCAACGTCCCGAGCAGGTCGCGCAACCCGAAGAGCGGCTCATCCTCTTCATCCCCGACGATATCATCGGGGGCGCTCTGCTCTACTTCCATGGTGATTCGGTGGCGCACCATCCTGTTAAGGCCGATGCCCCGCCGCGAGCGAGCGATGCCCAGACTGCGCAAGGCGGCCCGCGGCAAGCGTCGTTGGCTCGGACTCGAGGTCGACGCCGTGTTCAGCACTCGCGACGACCTTCAGGAGGTTCTGGAACGCATCCCTGCTCTGGGCGAAGACTGGCGCCTGTACGACTTCAAGGACAACTCCGCCATCGTCCGCGTCCGCCTGGAACACTACGCTGACTCCCGCGCCGTGCTCGAACCCGGCTTCGAAGGCGTCCGCTGCGTGACCGCCTCGGGCAAGATCAGGCTGGTTCGCCAGAGACTCGGCATCGACCGTCCTCCCCGTCGGAGATGAGCCAGCCTCTCCGGAGCGCGGCGCGAAAGACGTTCTCAGCACTCGCTTGAAGTAGGAGACGCGCCCAGCCGGTGCGATGGATTCGTGGAACGAGTTCCGCAAGAGCCACTCCGGCCGAGGGCTGTCGGCGTCGGAGATATCCGAACTGTGGAAGCGTTACAAGGAGGGTGACTACGATCCCGACGATGACGGTGCAGAGGCGGATGAGTCGGATGACGAGGACCTGACGGCGGCGGTCGAGGCCGCCTCAGAGGAGCCGGATGAGGAACAAGCGCCACCAGTGACACATGAGTCCCCCTCCGGGTCAGGATTCGGTGAATGGCTCCGGGCATGGGTGTTTACCGATAACTCACAGCTATCCAATCTGCTCCCTTCGACCCGATTGTTACGGCAACCAGGGGTGAACCTCGCTCTGGTGCTAGCAGGCGCCTTCGCTTTCCTGCTGCTTCTGTTCAACCTCTTCATTGGCCTCGCAAACGGTTGTCAGGTGGACCTCTCGGCCGGATGCACGGTGGATTGGGCGACCCTGCTCTCGAACACGTTCCTGCAGCAGTCGGTCGCTGACAGTTCACCCGCTCCAGGGGAGCCTGACTGGTTCGGGTCGGTGATGATCTTCCTGTCCGCCAGCCTCCTGTGGGCGACGATGCCCGCCAACGATTCCTGATACAGGGTCAACCCCCCACTACACTCGATGCGCGCGCCTCGGGGGATGCCATTCATGAACAGCGACCGGGTCGGATGGCCATGAGTGATGAAGCGGAGTCCGTCGAGCCGTCCGAGGCGCCGATCAGGACGTTGGAGGCCGCCGAGGAGATCCTCCGCGGTCGCGAACTCGATCGCATCCTCGGCTACATCCGCCTGAAGATGGATGTCGCGCTGGCCGCCAACAGCGAACTGTCCTCGATGCGTGCCCAGATGGTGCAGATGGGCTCCTTCCTCATCGTGGCGCTGGTCATCGGCACCGGTGGCGTGCAGGTGATCCTCGGTTGGGACATACAGCCGATCGCCATCTCAGCGTTCAGCGCGGCGGTGGTCGCGATGGCGGTGTTCAGCGTCACCCGCACCAGCGCGACCTACACGGACATAGTGATGGATGAATTCCTCGCACTCG
>CATMIM010000037.1 GCA_950068635.1 uncultured Candidatus Poseidoniales archaeon | reverse complement strand
TCCCATCGCGTAGACATCGCTCAGGGCGTTGGCCACGGCGATCTGGCCGAAGGAGAAGGCGTCATCCTCTACTTCTACCCGAAGGACGACACCCCGGGATGCACGATTCAAGCGTGTGACTTCCGCGACAACTGGCAGCGGTTGGGCGCAGCGGGGTGGAGAGTGATCGGCATCTCGAAGGACTCGGCGAAGTCGCATGAGAAGTTCATCGACAAACACGACCTGCCGTTCGAACTGATCATCGACGAGGAGACCGTGCTGAACCAGCTCTACGGAACCTGGCGAGAGAAGAGTTTCATGGGACGCACATTCCTGGGATGCATTCGGTCAACATTCGCAATCTCACCTGATGGTGATCTTGCGTGGGTTGGCTACCGGGTAAAGTCGAAAGGGCACGTCGAGCGGTTGATGAGCGACCTCGGAATCGAGTGAGCGAGATGACCGACCTATCAGGCTCCCTCACTGGCGAGCGCCATGACCTCGGCAACGGCTCTGTCGCCTGGGGTCCATGCCATGTGGGGATGGATGCCGTCATCGGTGCGGACTGTAGCATCGGAGCGCTGGCGCATGTAGGCTCCGAGGCGATTCTCGGCGACCGGGTGCGGGTGCAGGGTGGAGCATATGTCGCTTCGATCTGCGTGTTGGGCGACGACGTGTTCGTCGGTCCGAACGCAACGCTGCTCAATGACCGACCCCCCCCAAGCCGAGACCGTGCCAAGTGGCTGCCCGTGGTGGTCGGCGAGGGAGCGGTGATCGGCGGCGGGGCTACAGTGCTGCCCGGTGTGACTATCGGCGAGCGAGCGGTGGTGGCGGCTGGAGCGGTGGCCACCAAGGACATCCCAGACGCCGAGGTCTGGGGAGGAATCCCAGCTCGCTTCATCATGTCAAGAGCCGACTACGAGGCAAGTCGAACCTCCGCAGAGGAGGTGTGACGATGGATCTGGATGCACGCAAGCAGGCGGTCAAGGATTTCCTCCAGCGCTGCGTGGAGTATGCTGACGCCTCCATCGCGCGCAAGCGCGAGCGCGCGGAGGGTGGTGAGGGTGATGAGAGCGAGATCTCCCGCTGGACCGCGTACCGGGAATTCACCGCCTACGCCGTCTCCGAACTCGACTCGGGTGAACTCGATCCCTGGTTCGACGAGCAGGCCGAAAGCCCATCCAGAGCGCGCATCGGTGGTGGTGGATCTCCAATCGAGTCCTCGCCTCTGTGGCTGTCAGCGCTCGTCGCCCCTCGACCCATGGCGCTGCTCTCAACACGCTCCACGGCTGGCGTCGACAACCTCTGCCCTGTCTCCTCGCTGAACATCCTCGCCAACCACCCACCGCTGCTCGGGGTGAGCCTCTCTGTCGATTCCAAGGGCCGGGAACGAGACAGCCTTGTCAATCTGAGAGATGGGAGCGCCGCATCGCTGCTCATCCTGCCCGCCACCTGGGAAGCAGCACAACTGGTCGAAGCCACCGCGACACCGCTTCCTCCCGAGGAGAGCGAATGGGGGCTGCTCGACGCTGAACCTACCCCCGACTCGACGGACAGGCCAGCCATCCACCCTGATTCAGTGGCGGTGATCGAATGCTCGCTGGCCGAACTGCATCCACTGCCATCGGGCAGCGTCGCCACCCTGGCGATCCTCGGCGTCGAGCGCATCCTGCTGCCCGACGAACTGTCCAGCGACGAACCCGACCTGACGAGACTCGGAGCGCTGCTCGCCCAGCACGGCAACTGCCGCTTGGTTCCCGGCCCAGGCCCAGACGACTGGTCCTTCACCGTCGGCAGTCACGAATCATCGTGAATATCAGGGCGGGCCAAGGTCAGGTCGCTTCGAGCACTTCGTCGTGGACACCCAGATGGTGTGATTGGGTGTCGATGATCGAGGCGGCGCCCGGGATCAGCAGCAACATCTCCTCTTCGTCGAGCGCGAATATCGGCGTGCCCAGCCGCTCGGACAGCCCTCCGACCTCTCTGCGACACGCATCCTGCTGCGCGTTCATGTGCAGCAGGTCGCGCAGGTCGACCACGATGATGTCACCCGTGAGCAGCCGATTCGCCATCGCGTGGGTCGGCAGGCGATACATCTCATCGGGCGTGACGTAGCGGATCGCCCGTCGTGCAGGCGGCATCCTGGTGCGCACCCACGCCTGCCAGCGAACTTCACCGAGGTCGTGGAACGACTGGTCGGCGAGCACGGAGATGGCTGAACGGGAGGAGGGAGTTTCAGCCGGCAGGGGGGGTGAAGCAGCGTCAGACCGGCGTGGCTCAGTAGGGTCTGGCAGACCGAAGAAGGTGTAGAGGTTGCTCAAGCGGCTCACGCTCACAGATCGAGATCCAGACCCGTGTCGTGCCCTGCCTGCTCTTGAGACTGCTGCTCCAACCACTCCCTGCCGTAGTGATTCCACTGCTCCTGCGTCCAACCCGGAGGAAGTCCATCAGCCGGAATCTGCGGGGATTCTGTGAAGGCAGGTGAATCCGCGGGCGGTGGCTGTGAGGGCTCCCCTGGATCAATCGCTTCGGGCTGTGCTGTCGGATCGTACTCCGGAGGCGCGGCTGCTTCAACGGCCGGATAGGCCTCCTGCGTTGGAGGGGTGGAGAGTTCGCTTGGGCCGGCCATATCCGCCCCCTCGGGAGCGTAGCCCGGCGGTGCCATCGACCGTTCACGCGTCATCACTTCTCCAATCACCTCCATCCATTCATCGTCAGTGTGGGAAGAAGGCCTGCGCAGCATCGTGAAGGCCAGCACCATCAGCAACGCCACGAAGACGAGCGCGAGCGCCCCAACAGGCAGGCTGACCCCGGAGTCCTCGAGCCATCCGAGCGCGCCTGTCTCGTCCTCGAGCACGACTATCTCCAAATCGTAGGTGTCCGAGTACATCTCGTCCCAGACGGTCAGCCGGATGTATTTGGTGCCCGGGGTGTCGAACGACCGCCGGAACGGCGTGCCCTCGTAATCGAGGTCGTTGGCATGGTCACCATCGTCATCGGAATCGTGGAAGTAGTCAAGATCCCATGTGTAGATGAGGAGGGCCATGTCCGACTCCGAATCGGTGGTGTTGTTCGTCCAGATGATCAACTCCTGTCCGACCATGAGCGTCAACAACTCCGCCTCCGCGTGTGCGACCGGCTTCTTGTTCACCACCTCGATATCGACCATAGTGGAGTTCTGCACTCCGTCGTCGTCGGTGACATGGAAGCGCACTGTGTGGATTCCTTTCTTCGACCACGCCCACCTGAACTCGGCGCCTTCGACATCGCAGTCGTCGGTAGTATCGTTGTTGTCATTCAGGTCGACGCTGAAGTCGACGTCCCAGCACACCCGCAGGTCCTCTAGGTCTGACTCAGTGTCCGAATACGTCCCGGTAAGGGTGACATCCATGTCCTCACCCACGGGGAACGGGCGGGTGATATCCCCCACTGTCGGGGCAACGTTAGCCACCGTCACCCAGGCATTCACCACACCGCTGGTCGCTCCGTCGTCATCGACGACCTCCAAGGCGATCACGTGAGTCCCCGACTCTGACCACTGATGGTCGATGCTGGAGTTCGCGCCTGTGGTCTGGAAGAACAGGTTCGGGTCGACATCCAGGTCTGGCTGCCAGCCCCAGGTGAGCGAGTTCCTGTCGTTGATCGAGTCGTAGGCGGTGCCGTGCAACGTGACCAGTTCGTCCTCGAGCACGTGCCAACGCCTCTGCGAGTCCGCGACCAGTTCCTCGTCACCCAGTGAAGCGGTGATGGCCACATCGGACGGAGCGATGTTGCTGACGATCAGGTTGTACTCGGCGGGAGTGATCGTACCATCGTCGTCCTCGGCGGTCAACGATATCACGTAGATGCCCTCCTCCATCGGCGTGACGGTGCACACGAGAGTGACCCTACCCTCGATGCACTCCTTATCCCATTCGATTTTCACCGGAGCAGAAGGATTCCGTGTGTCGAGGTCCCCGTTGTCAAACGCATCGAAGCGAATCTCGGTCTCGACCGGAATCGACGTCACTGGAGAGGTGATGTTGACCCAAGGTGCCCGATTCAGGATTGTGATCGCGATGTGTGTATGGTCCTGGTCGTTCTCGTCGTCGGTGACCGTCAGCCATACGAGATAGACGCCGTCGTCGTCCCAGGTGTAAGACATCAGGCAGCCCTCCTCGGAGAAGGTCTCGTTGATCGAACCGTTCCCCTGCACCACGAAGGTGCAGACCGGGCTACCACCATCTGGGTCGATGCTGCCGCGGGCGTCGAGAACCACCTCAGCGAGTGTGCGTGTAGGTGGCGGATGCACCAGATCGGCGATCGGCAACCTGCCGATGAACAGTGTGAAATCGGTGACATCGTTGCTCTGGTTCTGGTCCTCCACCATCAGGCCGTCAGGATCCACGTGGAACCTGATCGAGACATCCCCCACCGGCTGGCTCGGTGGCACGTTCCAAGTCGCTTGGATCACAACCTCCTGCATCCCGCGCAGCGAGGGGACCGCGGTACGGCTGGTCGTTCCATCAGGCGCGATGACCTCGAGTTCTGTGGTTGGGCCTGGCAGGATTCCTAAGTTCTGTACTGGGATGGTGAACATCAGCGAGTCCCCAGGTATGGCGTTGAAGCCCACGCTCGGGTTCAGGATTTGGACCACATTACCCCTGGTGCGCTCGATCGACACACCTTCGGCTCGAGGTGTGTAGTCGATCGTCAACAGCTGATCATCGATGGTGATGGTGTCCACTCCCACCTTCTTGCTGCTGCTCATCCACGCGATCACGCCGTGGCTGGCATAGTCGACTCGAGGCGAAGTCGGTGAGGAGTCCAACTCGTGGCCGGTGTCGAACTGGATGAAGGCGGAGCCGTTGGACGCGGTGGTGAGCGAAGCGGAGTACCCAAGACATTCGTAACGGAACTCGAGAGTCTGGCCACCCAAAGGAGACCCTGAGCCGTCAGTGACGTTGACCCAAGCGGACAGGTTGGTGTCCAGCGGCCACGCCGGATATTCGAGGTCGACGTTGATTTCCGTGGATCGAGGCACCAGAGACATGCTCGTCAATTTGAAGTCGATCTGCAGCCCGAAATCAATCTCGATGTACCTCCAGGCGTTGTTGATGGCCCCGGGGCAGTACCACTGGAATCCGTTCAAGGCCCCTGTGGCATTGTACGAGGAAACGTTGTAGGAGTTGCTGCATCCCGTATATGGCACTCCCGGGTCACCTTGAGCGACTACGGCGTAGTGACTGGATGATTGTTCCTCAGAATCTTCAGGAATCGCGAAGTAATCCGACTGTCCTCCCCAAGTGAGCGTGTTGGTGTAGTTGCTGGTCCACGCCTCGCCGACACGGAGAGGGAAGTCATACTGCTCTTGCGGCGGGCTGTACCCGTTGTTGATGATGATGTGACCGACATCGATGTTGATGAATCCGAAGACCGTGAACGTGACTTGGATGTCCATCGTCATCCCGATCACGGAAAGGTCGCTGACTCGGATGTAGTCAATCTCATTGTATTCGACGTCCAGATTTCCATTGTATCCGTCCAGTGACACGCCATTAGCCTCGAACAAGCCATCGTATTCCACTTCGTAGACCAGCGTGCTCTGATTATCGACAGTCATCGTGAAAATGTCCAGGACCTCCATATCGAAAGGACCCGTGATGGTCTGGATGTTCGATTGGACGTTGTTGTCGGAGAGCAACGTCCCTACATCCATGAAACCGTCATACGACCATTCGTCACCGATTCGCCACGAAGGCACATCGACATCGCCGCCAGAACCTCTGGCGCCTGCCAAGCGGAACTGCTGAGATTGCAGTTCGGTAGGTTCGGTCGGTTCGGGGATGAGCAAACCTGCCCATCCGCCGATTAGCAGCAGTATCACGAGAGTGATTGGACCCCCGAGGAATGCGCGATTATCCCTGCCCATGTAATGGGCAGTGCATGTGCCTCTCAAAAAGTATACCTGCCCAAGAAACAAGCCGTTTCTGTAGGAGATTCACTCCTCTGAATCGTAACCGTCGTCGACTGTTTCGTGTCCCATGACGCTGGGAGGTTCCCATCCGTCGTCGGACGGCCTCCGACCGCGGCGCATGAACATCAGCGCCGTCCCCGCGATGATGAGCACGAGCACAAGTCCGATGATCGCGAGGATGAGCGGACTCCCTCCATCCCCTCCGCCGAACACTCCCATGATTCCACCGCCGGTCACCTCGACTTGTATGTCGTAGGTGGAAGTGAACTCCTCGTCGCGGACGATCAGGCGGATGTTCTTGGTGCCACCTGAATCGAACGCGTGCCGCAGAGTCGCACCCCCGACGTCCGCGTCGTTGGCAGGATCACCATCGCCATCGGAATCCGTGCGGATGTCGAGGTCCCAGGAGTAGAGCAGCCAACCCATGTCGGATGGTGAATCGGTGGTTCCGTTGGACCAGATGACGACCTCCTCTCCCACTGCAACCGTGGTTCTCTCCGCCTCGGCTAGCGCCTCCGGCCGCTTGTTGCGCACCTCGATGTCGATGAACGCGTCAGCGAACGCCCCGTCGTCGTCAGTGACGAAGAAGCGCAGTGAGTGCGTTCCCTTCTTCCCCCACGACCAACTGAGTTCCACACCCTCCACGTCGCAGTCGTTGGTGCGGTTGTTGTCGTCGTCGGCGTCGGTGTCGAGGTCCACATCCCAGCAGACTGCCATCGTCGGGATGTCAGAAGATGTGTCCCAGAACTCGCCGGTGAGCTGCAACACCTGGTCCTCTCCTTTGGGGAATTCCGGAGGGATGTCCTCGACGGTCGGATTCACGTTGAGCACCTCCACCTGACCGTATTCCATTCCGCTGCTCTCGTCATCGTCGTCTATGACCTCGAGGGAGATCGTGTGCATTCCGGCCTCGGTCCAAGCGACGTCCGCCTGCGAGTCGGCACCGGTGGTCTGCACGGTCCAGTCAGTGTCGATGTCGCTGTCCGGCAGCCATGTCCAAGAGAGTGAATACATGTCGTTGGTCGAGTCATGGGCGGTGGCGCGCAGGGTGGTCGGCGCATCCTCATACACCTGCCACACTCCATCCGAATCGGCTTCGAGCCGTTGTGTACCCGACCACGCGGTCATATCCACCTCGGAGGGGGCGATGTTGGTGACCTCAAGGTCGTATGAGGCGCTCACCATGGCGCCGTCGTCATCCTCTGCCGTCAACGAGATGGTGTAGATGCCCTCGATCATCGGTGTCACCGTGCAGGTGATCGCCACCTGAACATCCTCGCACTGCCTGTCCCACAGGAACTTGACTGGAGAATCATCGTCCTCGGTGTCCAGATCGCCGTGGTCATAAGCATCGAATGTGATGCTGCTCTCTGCGGGGTTCGACTCTCTCGGCGAGGTGATGTTCACCCACGGCAGGCGGTTGAGCACCTCCACCGAGAAACTCAGCGAATCGGTGTCGCGCTCCTCGTCGATGATGGCCACGTGGATTCCGTAGACGCCGTTCTGGTCCCACGTGTGTTCCATCTGGCAATCGTCCTCGGGGAAGATGCCCTCGCCGATGGCATTGTCATAGGAATCGATGGTGAAGGTGCAGGTGACCGACCCACCGTCGGGGTCGTTGGAGGGGGTGGCGTCGAGGAGCATCGCCACCTGCGTGAACACCGGCGCTGGATGGTTGATGCCGACGACTGGCAATCTGCCGATGAACATCGAGAAGGTGCCGACATTGTTCGAGGGGTCCGCATCCTCGGTGACGAGTCCATCGGGGTCGACGGTGAACGTGATGGTCACGTCCCCGACCGCCTGTCCGCCGGGGACGGTCCAACTCACGTCCACCAGTTCCTCCTGCATCGGCCCTAGTGCGGAGACGGCCACCCGGCTGGTCGTCCCATCAGGAGTGGTGACCTCCAGTTCGGTGGCAGGACCACCATTGATGCCCCGATTGTACACCGGGACAGTGAACTCCAGCAAGTCTCCAGGAATCGCATGGAATCCGAACACTGGATTCAGGACGACCACGTCGCCACTACGCGTCCGCTCGACTGAAACCCCCGCCGCCCGCGGCTGGTAGTCGAGCGAGAGCAGCCCGTCATCGAGCACCATTGTGGCACCGCCGCCAGCCACCCATGTCCAATTGCCTGTGCCGCTGTCGACTCCAGCCACCCAGGCGAGCACCCCATGGCTGGCGGTGTCGTCAGGAGAGGAGGAGGCATCGAATTCGTGACCGGTGTTGAACAC
>CATMIM010000036.1 GCA_950068635.1 uncultured Candidatus Poseidoniales archaeon | reverse complement strand
TTGCCCTGACGGAACAGCTGCTCGGCGTCGCGCAGCGAGCCGAGCTCCATCTCCCGCTCGCCGAGCGTGATGCAGTTCCGCGGGCGCTTGGATTCGGGGGCCACCTCCTCTGACTGCTCGACTGCGGCCATGGCGTCGGCGAGAATGTCAGCGATGTCGGACGACAGCGCCAGCGTGCGCTCGATGTCGTCGGCGGCGGTGGCGAGCAGGGATAGCCCCTCCTCGGGGTCGTTCCACCCGACCTTGGTCGCCGCCTGCAGAAGCGAGGCCGCCTGATCGATCTTGATGTCCTGTGCACGCAGTTCCAGCACCCGCTTCTCGAGCGCGTCGCGCTGCTCCTTGAATCGGCGACGCTCCGGTCGCTCCTTGTCACTGCCGAACACGTCCATGCCGGCGCGGATCAACGCCAGGGCGACGACCAGCAGACCGGACATCATCAGTTCCGACTCAGCGCCCTCGGAGATGACCAGGGACAACGCCACCATGCCGCCGGTGGCGCCCATCAGGCCGCGATAGCGCAGTGCCTGGATGCCCCCGGACAGCTGGACCCTCGAGAACTCGAAGGCGGCGACCGCCAGCGGGAGCATCAGCAGGTTGCCCAGTTGCACCCATCCAGTGTCCTCGAAGGCGCGGATGCCGAGCAGCAGGAGCGGTGGCCAGGCGATGGCCATGGCTGCTCCGAGGCGTGAGCGGTGCCGCGGCCCGAAGTCGACGAGGTCCTGCATCGCCAGCGCGCACAGCAGCAGCACGATGGCAGGGCCCAATCTGGGTATCAGCGGAACAGTGCCCTCCACGCCCGGCCAGACGTACCACGCGGCTGAGCCGACGAGAGCCAGCGCCGCCACGGTGCCGAGCGTCTCCAGTTGCGAACGTTGTTTGGCGAGCGTGGCAGCCAGCCGCGACTCGACATCCTCCACATCCGCTGTATCCGCCATCAGCCGGCCAGCCCTGCCCCCGCCCAATGAACCCGACGCCGTCCCGGACCCTTGGAAAGATGGTCAGAAGGGCGCTTTCCCTTGCCCCTTCGTGCCTCCGACCAGCCACTTGCGCACGAGCAGCCAGCCCACACCACCGATGAGCAGCACCCAGATGAGCAGTTTCACGTTGTCCACCCATCCGGGAGTCACCATCAGGTCACTCTCGAACACCTGACTGCCGTTGGCGCCGGTGCCCCCGTCCACCCAGGTGAGGTTGACGGAGATGCGGCCGCTCCTGAACGAGGGGACCTCCAGAGGGTAGGTTGCATTGCCGTGTCCGTTGACGGTGGCCACGGTGCTCGAAAAGTTGTCAGAGCACACATCGCCGTAGCAGATGGTGAACATGGCCGCGTTGGCACCCGTGTTGTTGACCTGCACGTGCAGCACACCCGACTCGCCGGGCACGGGGATCCCCTCCATCTCCACCGATACGATCGACAGGTTCGCCGCCTCCAATGGGTGCACCACCGGGTTGGTGATCAACTCGCGCAGGTTCTGGTTGGCCGTCCCCCCCGCCACGTCGGCGCACTGCACCCGCAGTTGGTGCTCGCCCACGTCGAGCGCTGGCAGGTCCACGAAGCGGGCGTCCGCCCAGTTGGCGTACTGCACGACTGCGATGCCGTCGACATCGATGGAGAATGTCAGGCCCTCGACCGCGTCGATGTCGTCGAACGTCTCGGACAGGTCGAGCGAGAGGAGGCTGTCCGGCCGCGCCGGGTTCTCGTCGCCGTAGGGAAGCCCGTCGACCAACAGTTCGGCGGTGATCGTGGGAGCGGTGGTGTCGTTCATCGTGATGTCCCAGTGTTTCACGAATATGTTACCGGCAGTGTCCTCCAGTTCCATGCTCAGGTCCCAGACCGTGAGGTTGCGCTGCTTGTGGCGCTCTTCGAGCGGGTCGTGAGCCCAGTTGACATCGGGACCCTGGTTGAACTGGTCGTTGAAGAAGTAGTCAACGTGGTTCCACCCTTCGGATTTGTTGGAGCGCCAGGTCACCTTCACCTGTTCTCCAGAGTCGTCCACGGGGGTGGCGAGCACGGAGAAGAAGGAGCCGGCGTCGAGAATGAATGAATCGAGGAGGTGCATCTCGAAGAATGTGACCGCACCGGGTTGCATCATGTCCTCCGTTCCGTTGACCTCCGCCGCAGGGGGTGTGCCATCGACGTACCATTCGCCCTCCCATGTACCTGACAGCCCTTGACCATCCGTGCAGGTGAGAGTGGCGTTGAGGGTGGCACCCATCTCGATCCCGAGGTGCCGTGGGACGATGGTGAGCGTGTCTCCTGCGGCCGAGTGGACAAGAGTGCCGTTATCCCTGAGTTCCCACAGGTGGTCGAGTTCGCCGAATCCCGAGTCGCTGCATCCCGTGCCGTCGAGGGTGACGTTCCTGTCGTAAGGAACGGAGTTGCCGGAGAGTGCATACAGCCGGCCCTCGGCCACAGGCGGTTGGTTCTCCCCCAGCGATACGGAGATGGTGCCGGTCACCGGGGAGTTCGCTCGTGTGATCGAGAACGACCAGGTCTCGCCCTCCAGCAGTTGTTGCTGCGGGCTGTAACGCACCTCCCAGCCCTCGGGCAGGTCGACGTGCAGCGGGATGCTCTCGAGGGGGTCGGCGCGCACGGGAAACCACAGCAGACGAACGCTCGACTGACCGGACCAGCCGGTCAGGTTCCCACTCTCCGACCACCCGAATGTTCCGCCGACAGCGGTGACGGAGCCTACCAGACCATCCATCACCAGCCCCTGCGGATTCATCTCCGACTGTGGGCTGAACGGCGTCTCGTCATAGAGCAGCCAATGACCGCTCTGCCCCCAGCCGCTCGTGGAGAGCATCATGGCGAGGCTTGCGACCTCGGAAGCGGATACGGAGCCATCGCCATCGCCCAGCCAGCGGTCGACCTGCGCGCGCAGTCCGTAGGAGCGCCCGGGCAGCAATGCGGTGCCGATGTCGAGCGGGGGGGAGATGTTGGCGTTCCAGGTGGCGTTCACCTGCTCACCTCGCAAGAGGTCGTCCACGAGTGTGATGCTCGCATCCCCAGTCACCTGTTCAGGTGCGCTGCCGCTCCCGTTCAGCCAGCCCGAGATGTCGTGCGTGCCGTTGTCCTGAAGAGTCAGGACGGGCCCGCTGCGCTGTCCGTCGATCACCGACCACAGGTTCCACTCGCCTTCATCGGTGCGCGGCAGGAGCAGGTCGATCTCGCTGCTCCAGGAGGTCACCTCGCGCCATCCGGAGGCGTTGTGCTCGACGAGCACGATGCCGCTCCCGTTGACGTCGTCCGACCAACCGAACACCCGCATCGTCCCGTTCAGCGCGGCGGACAGGTTGGCTGAGCCGTTCCAGCGCACGAGGCTCGACCCCGCATCCGCATCCGCCAGCAGCCATCCGCTTGCTCCCGAAGGAACAGCCAGTGCGGCGGCGCCGCTCTCGTTGGCCACCGCCGTCAGTCCCTGCTGGTGCCCGGAGAGAGCGAGCGACAGCCGCGCATCGGCGCCGGTCTGCAGTGCGAAACTCTCGGAGAGGCTGGTCAGCACGATCGTCATGCTGAGATCCGCGTCGGGGCCGAGCTGCCCCAGGCCCCAGCCATCGGCATGGGCCGAATGGGTGACGTGCAGCCGCACCGGGCCCGGTGGCAGTCCGCTGAACAGTTCGCGGCTCCGACCCGGCATGTCCGCTGGGCCGAGGATGCGCACCCCGGTCACGCCGTCGAACATCTCGACGGTCGCGTTCTGCACCGGAGCCGAATTCTCGTCGGTGACGATCAGGTCGATTCCGGTGGACGGTGGTGCAGCCGCGTCAACCAGTGCACCGGTCGTGGGTGGATTGGGATATGGAAGCGAGGAGGCGATGCTCGACAGCAGCAGGAGCAGGGTGAGCAGGATAACGGAACGGCGCATGTGCATCACTCATCCCTGTCGTCGAACAGAACCGTGGAACCGGTGGTCGCCAACTCCAGCGACAGCATTCGGTTGTCGAGTTCCTTCTCAAGCCTTTGCTGCACACCCTCGGGAGTCTGGCAGAGGATGAAGCCGCCCCCGCCCGCGCCGAGCAGCTTTCCGCCCGTGACGCCCAACTCCCTCACGCGCGCATACAGGTCGTCTATGCCCGTGCTGGTGATGCCGCTCGCCATGCCCTGCTTGAGCCGCCACCCTTCGTCGAGCAGCGTGCCGACAGCGGCGAAGTCACCCTCTTCGAGCGCAGTGGCCACCTCACCTGCCATGCCGCGCATGCGTACCAGCTCATCCATGCGCGCCTCCGTGTTCGCCGCCTGTTCCACGAGGATGTCCCCCGCCTGGCGCGTCTGCCCGGTGTAAACGAGGCAGAAGGAACCGGGTATGGCCGCCCGCACATCGTCGCTGAGAGAGAGTGGGCTGACCGTCACCGACTCATCCGCATGGAAGGTGATCCGGTTCCCGCCGCCGAACGCGGCCGCGTACTGGTCCTGTTTGCCCATTGTGCCACCGAGCGCATCGATCTCGATGCGACACGCCTCCTCAGCGAGTTGCGCAGCATCAGGAGCCCGTCCGGCGAAAGCGTGCAGGGCGTGGAGCAGACCGACTGTGACCGACGAGGAGGAGCCGAGGCCGGTCCCACGCGAGGGTATGTCGGCGATGGTGGTGATCTCCACACCGGAGGTGACACCGGTGGTGCGCATCGCCTCGCGCACCAGTTCATGCTTCAATTCCTCGAAGTCGTCGACGATCTCCATGCTCGAGTAGGAGATGCGCACGCTGTCGTCGAAGCGCTGGTTGACGGTGACGTAGATGTGACGCCCGAGCGCCAGCGATGTGACCGCCCCTCCCTGGGCGTGTTCGCGGTAGAAGGCGGCGAGGTCGGTGCCACCGCCGCAGAACGACACACGCAACGGCGTCCTCGTGATGAGCATCGGCCGCCCCACCCGCCGGCCATTGATGAAAGCGACGGCCCTCCGTGACGGCCTCTAACGGTCCGTTTTCGCTCGGGGGAAGGCATTATGAGAGCCGCGCGTGCCCCGGCCGTTGGCGAAGGGGATGTCGAAGGACCTCATCACCATGGATGACCTGTCCGACGACGACATCGTCGGCCTGTTGGATGACGCCGCCCGCCTCGTTCCTGTGGCCCACGGAGACGTCCACCTCCCGCTGCTTGAAGGCAAACTCCTGGGTAACATGTTCTTCGAGCCCTCCACGCGCACGCGCATGTCCTTTGAGACGGCGATGAAGCGCCTGGGTGGCAATGTGATCAACCTCGGGGCACTGGCCTCGTCCAGCGTGTCGAAGGGTGAGACGCTCTACGACACCATGCGCATGGTCGACGGCTACTGCGACCTCGCCGTCCTGCGCCACCCGCGCCAAGGTGCCGCACAGTACGCCGCCGATGCGTGCACCATCCCGATCGTGAACGCCGGAGATGGTGCCGGACATCACCCGACGCAGACGCTGCTCGACCTCTTCACGATACGCGAGGAGCTGGGCAAGCTGGAGGGGCTGACGGTCGGCCTGCTGGGGGACTTGCGCTACGGCCGCACGGTCCACTCGCTCGCGGCGGCGCTGGCGCGCTACGACGCTACGATGCATTTCATCGCGCCGAAAAGCCTGGCGATGCCACGCCGCGTGACTGCGGAATTGCCCGACGGCTGGAGTGCACATACCACCCTGGACGAGATTCTGCCGGAACTGGACCTGCTCTACGTCACCCGCATCCAGAAGGAACGCTTCCCCGATCCAGAAGACTATGCGCGTGTCGCTGGTGCCTATACTATCTCAGCCGAGACGCTGCGCGACGCTAAACCGGTGTTACGCATCCTGCACCCGCTGCCACGGGTCAATGAGATAGCGACCGATGTCGATGACACCGGCCACGCCGCCTACTTCCGCCAGGCGTTCAACGGAGTCCCGGTCCGGATGGCGCTGTTGGAAATGCTGCTCGGGAGCGATTGATGGCGGACAAACTGCTCAAAGTGCAGCCAATCCGCAACGGAACCGTGATTGACCACCTGCGCGCCGGTACTGGCCTCAAGATTCTTGACATCCTTGACGTGGCAGACACTGGTAACACAGTCAGCCTGCTGATTAACGTCCCCAGTTCCAAGCAGGGGCGCAAGGACATAATCAAAATTGAGGACCGAGAACTGACCGAGAGCGAGACCGAGCGCATCGCGTTGATCTCGCCCGGTGCCCATGTCAATATCATTCGTAACTACTCGGTTGCCGAGAAGACGGCGGTCGAAATTCCCGAAGAGGTGGCCGGTGTCGCGCGCTGCCCTAACACCAATTGCATCTCCAACAACGAGCGCGGCGCAACCAGTCGACTGCTACTGCGCAGCCGTGAACCGGTCCATCTGGCGTGCGCTTACTGCGCCCGGCTGGTCACCGAAGATGAACTTCAGTTCCTCTAGGCGACAACCCGCGTGCCTGCTTCGCCCGCGAGTGCAGCAGTAACTTTCACGGTGGAGGTGATGATAGCCTCCTGGCCACCATTCCCCACGAAATCAAGCGCGGCGTGCACCTTAGGCCCCATCGAGCCATCCGGAAACTCGCCTGCTTCGTAATGGCTTCGCAGGTCAGCGACTGTCACCTCACCCAGTGGCTGCCGCTCGGGACCCACCCAGACATGCTCAACATCGGTGGCGATAATCAGGTGTGTCGCGTTCAACTGCTGCGCCAGCAGCCCTGCCACCGAGTCCTTGTCGATAACGCCTTCGACACCGTGCCATCCGTCGCCGTCGCGAACCACCGGCGTCCCGCCGCCCCCGGCAGTAATGCAGAGGACGCGGTTCTCAAAGAGCGAGCGGATGATGTCCAGCTCGAGCACCCGCTGCGGTTCAGGTGAGACGACCAGTCGTCGCACTCCTTTCTCGCTGACAGCCAGCACCCAGCCGCGCTTCTCCAGTTCAGTGCGCCGTTCCGGCAGATACCAAGGGCCAACAGGCTTGCGTGGCTCGCCCAGTTCTGGGGCTACTTCAACTTGCGCCAGCATGGTCATGACATCGCGCTTGCCATCCACGTCGGCAATGATTTCGCGGACCGTCAGCTCGAGCAGGTAACCGAGGCCGCCCTGCGTATCTGATACCAAGTGGTCGAGCGGCCGTTCCGGGGTTTCGGGTTGCCCCGCCTCGGCGCGCAGTAGCGCGTGTCCCACTTGCGGGCCATTGCCGTGTGTCAGCAACAGCTTGTCACGACCTGCTAGCAATCCTGCCAGTGGCACCAGTGAAGCCCGCGCGCGTCGCAGTTCACCTTCGACGCTGCCATCGTCGCCGGACTGCTGGAGGGCGTTACCACCCAGCGCCAGCACAGCGCGCATTCAGAACCGGTCGTCGTAGTCGCCGGCGCGCAGTGCCGCCTGGAATGCCTTTGGGTCCTGCCCTTCGCAGGTGAGCCCCATCGATTTGGCAACCCCCAGGATTTCCGAAGTCATCGCCTTCAGGTCGCCGCCCGTCAGTGCGGGCGCCTTCTGCTTCGCGACTGTCATCGCCTGCTCCAGCGTCATGTCAGCCGCAACAACGGTTCCGGCTTCGCCGGAGCCCTTGGCAATGCCTAGTACCTGCTTGACCAGCGACGCCGCGGGGGGCGTGCCGACCGAAATCGTGAAGGTATTATCGTCGGCGACTTTCACCTTTACCGGCACTTTCATGCCCGCCATCTCCTTCGTTCTAGCGTTGATTTCGTCAATGACGGCTTTGACGTTGACGCCGCTCGGCCCGAGTGCCGGTCCCAGTGGTGGCCCCGCGTTGGCCCTGCCTGCCTCGACCAGCGCCTCTATGATTTCACCCATCAGTTTGGCTCCTTCTCGATCACGCGCACGTGGTCGCCCCGCACAGTAATGGGGATGGGGACCATTGCCTCAATCAGCTCGACTGTTACCTCTTCCTTCGCTTCGTCGATACGCTGGACGCGCGCCTTCTCGCCCTTGAAGGGGCCGGCAATAATCTCGATGATATTGCCCTCGGCAATGCCAGTCACGGCGGGCGGCGGTGTCAGGTGCGGTTTCAGCTCCTCGAGGGTGCTAGTGCCGAAGGTGTCGGGCTGCTTGGAGCGGCCGTAGCCAATTCCCTTGACCATCACCATGCCGCGAGCGTGTGTCAGCCCCTTCAAGTTGTCGCGCAGCACCTCGGGGCTGTCCGTCTCGACGAAGACGAAGCCGCGCAGCTTGGTCGGCGCTAGGATAGCGTAAACGGGCGCACCGCTGCGTCGCACGCGGTCGGCGAGCCGCTCACTGGCAGTCTGCTCGCGGCCGATGGCGGTCTTCATGATGTAGATTTGAGGCCCTGCGGGAGTCTCTTCTGGCTGG
>CATMIM010000035.1 GCA_950068635.1 uncultured Candidatus Poseidoniales archaeon | reverse complement strand
TGTATCGCTATCAGAAGTACGGGTGGCATCGCTCGCATCACATTCCAATTGAATCTCGGGATCGGGAGATACTCCTTGCGCACGGGCGGTGTCGAGATAATCGAGTGGGAGAAAGAGCGAGATGAACAGGATTGATGCAAGAACCCAACTCTTCCGCATATGCAGCCGATGTGCTCTCTCCCCATTATACTCACTCCGAGTGAGTGGGGCCCCCTTGAGTCAAGGTTGGATATCGAGTTCGATCAACTGTTGCACGAGCGGAGGCAGCAACTCTCCCGCCGCCCCTTCATGAAATTCATGGAAATAGCCGACGTTCAGAGGCGGATCAAGATTGAATCCCACACAGTAAGCACCACGCATTCGTGCCAATCCCAGTAATCCTGCGGCGGGGTGGACATGACCACTCGTCCCGACCACGAGAAACAGTTCGCAATCGATCACAGCCTGCATCAAATCATCCATCTGGTAAGGCTCCTCTCCAAACCAGACGATATCCGGGCGTACCTTCTCATGGCCACATTCAGGACAGGGTATGAACTCGTCATCGGCGAGATGTTCTGCACCCATCGCCTCGAAATTGTGTGCGCACTCTTCACACCTCACGACCCGCAGTTCCCCATGCATGTGAATGAGATTTCGTGAGCCTCCTCTTTCGTGCAGGTCGTCCACGTTCTGTGTGATGAGCGTGAAGCACCCATCCTCCACCCCGTCCTCAAGTTCCGCCAGTGCGAAATGCGCTGGATTCGGATCGACTTCGCTCAGCTGCCTCCGCCTCTGTTGGTAAAACCTCCAAACGTTCTGTGGGTCGATTTCCCAAGCCTCCGGGGTGGCAACCTCCTCGATCCGGTGACCTTCCCAAAGTCCGTCATTACCGCGGAAAGTGCGGAGACCTGATTCTGCGCTGATGCCGGCTCCAGTCAAGACCGCCACACGTAGTGGGCGATCGGATGCGATGACGTCGGCGAGTGACACGATGGTTGCCGGCGCTGACGTTATTTGAACAGTCACCTCGTTTCTGAATCGACTCCAAATCCGCAGGCAGTCGGGTCGACCCAGCGACCGTCCGAAGTTCAGGTGTCCATGATGCGGTCACCGGCATCGCCCAAGCCGGGAACGATGTAGCCCACCTCGTTGAGGTGGTCGTCGAGCGAGGCGAGCCAGATGTCGACGTCCGGGTGCGCCTCTTCCATCGCTTCCACGCCTTCGGGCGCGGCGATCAGTCCGATGAAGCGGATGCGCTCGATGCCCGTCTCCTTGAGGCGGGAGATGGCGGCGATGGCCGAGCCGCCGGTGGCGAGCATCGGGTCGAGCACCAGTGCCAGGTCGATATTGGGCGGTTCGGGGAGTTTGTCGTAGTAGTAGACCGGCTCGAGCGTGTCCTCGTCGCGGAACAGCCCGATGTGCAGCACGCGTGAGGTCGGGATGAGGTTCTGCGCCGCCTCGACCATCCCCAGACCGGCGCGCAGGATGGGAACCAGCCCTATGCGGTCGGCCAGCCGTGCCCCGTCGAAGTCGGCGAGCGGAGTCCGGCGGATCTCGGGTATCGTCTCGAGGTCAGCGGTCGCCTCGACGATGAGCACCTGCGTGATCTCGCTGGTGAGGTGCCGGAACAGCGCCGGCGGGCTGTCCTCGTCCCGGAGGCGCGTGAGTTTGTGCTCGACGATGGGGTGTTCGCAGACGTGCAGCGTCATCTGGATCACTCCGCGTTGATTCTCGGGACCGGAACAGCGCGCACCCATCCGAACTCGTCAGGTGCGGCCTGCAATTGGATGTCGGTGAGCGCGTCGTACAACTCCTTCGTCACCGGGCCGAGCTCGTTGTTGCAGTAGATGGTGCACACATCTCCGTGGCAGATGGTGCCGATGGGCGAGATGACGGCGGCGGTTCCGGCGCAGAAGGCCTCGTCGGCCTCGAGCACCTCGCTGATCGGGACCTTGCGCTCGATGACCTCGTAGCCGCGGGCGCGGGCGAGATCGATGATGCTCGCTCGTGTGATCCCTGGCAGGATCGTCCCGGTGAGCATCGGTGTGTGGATCACTCCATCCTTGACACAGAAGAAATTGGCAGCACCGACCTCCTCGATGTAGCGGTGTTCGGTGGAATCGAGGTAGATGATCTCGGCGAATCCTTCGGTTTTCGCCCCTTTGCTGGGCATCATTCCCGGCGCGTAGTTGCCGATTGCCTTGACCCCTCCTGAACCACCGGGAGTGGCGCGGTGGAACTCGTCAGAGACCTTGAGAGAGATCGGGTGCATCCCCCCTTTGAAGTACGGCCCGACCGGGCAGACGTAGACGATGAAAGTGTATTCCGGCGCCGGAGCCACCCCGAGAATCTCTCCTGTGCCCCACAACACCGGCCGCACGTAGAGCGCCCCCTTCCCAGTTGGTGGAACCCATCTGGCGTTGCTGCCGACCGCCGCTTCGATCGCATCGAGGAACATGCTCGTCGGAACCGGCGGCATGCCCAGCCGTTCCGCTCCTTTGGCGAACCGCTCGGCGTTTCGCTCTGGACGGAAGAGAACTATCCCACCGTTCACGCTGCGCTGAGCCTTCATCCCCTCGAAGATTCCCTGGCCGTAGTTGAGCACGCCCGCCGCCGGTGAGATGCTGATCTCGGCGAACGGCTGCAACTCCCCCGGCTGCCAATCTTCCCCGAGTTTGCAGGTGGCGACATACATCATGTCGGTAGGGGTGAAACTGAACGTGAGCGAATCCCAGTCGATTCCGGTCTCCTCGTCCGACATTGGCGCACATCCTGCAGACCGTCGCTGTCAGCGATACAGCGGACGGAGAGTGATGGGTATCACTCGGTTATCAACCGTTGCGCCGCGCGCACATCCGCCCCGATTTCCGGAACGACGAACCTCCGTTCACCCTCCGTGGGGTCTTTGAGACGGGCGCGCCGAAGGTGGCAGGAATGGCGGTGCGGGCGAACGTCGAATGCTGCGTCGTGCAGGGCAGTTATCGATCACGCTCCGGCGAAGATGGACCTGAGACAGTTGTCGAACTCTGGTGCCGCGCTCGTGAAGGTCACTCGGTGCTGCTGCTGGTCCATGGGATGCGACCTTACCTGGAGATAGCCGTCCCAGGACGGCCGACAGTCGAACTCCCGGAGGACATCGAGCAACGACTCGAGCGGGTACGTAAGACGAACGGCGTGACACGCGTCCACGAGCCACAGGAGAAGTGGACTGAACTAGGGACCAAGCCCCATTGGCGAGTGGAGATCACCCAGCCGTGGGCGATGACCACCGGACCGCGTGTACGTGAGAAACTGGAGGCTGACTGGGAGACGACCAGTGCGGACATAGTGTTCGTCAACCGGCTGTTCTACGACAACGATGTCGGCCCGCACATCCGTGCCGATGCCGAGGTGCTGTGGGCTTCAGACAATGCACCTGAGGAATTGTTGGCCACTCTGCCAGATACTCATCGGGGAGATGAGGCCAGAACGGAATCGGCTGAGCGCGTCCGCGAGTCTGGAGGCGAGGGACTCTACCCGGTGGACCTGATCGTCAGTTGCAACCTGACCCAGATCACCCAATGCGAGGCGTTTCCAGCGCCGTTCGTGTTGTTCTCGTTCGACTTGGAGACGTCGATCGCCGAGGAGACCATCCTGTGCGCGGCGGCCGTCGTGCAGAGGGGAGACGAGCGCACCGAGCACACATTCCGCGGCAGCGAGCGCGAGATCCTCGAAGGGTTGACCCGTCTGGTGCGCGAAACCGATCCGGACATCATCACCGGCTACAACGTCGACAACTTCGATCTGCCGCGCATCGAATCGCGGATGAAGGCGCTCGCGCAAGGCACGGACATCCAAGCAGCGGCCGAATTGTTCGGCTGGGGTCGAGTTCCCATTCTCGACGCGGATGGCGGGCGCCTGCTGCCGAAGAGGGACACCGCTCGGCGCACATGGCGGCTGCACGGCCGCTGCGTGCTCGACGCCTGGTGGCAGGCGCGGATGACGCTCAGGCCGCAGCGGGAGACGCTGCGCTTCGTGGCCGAGTTGCTCTGGCCTGAGCGCGACGACCTGCACAAGCTCGACGTCGATGCGAGCAAGATGGACGAGGAGTGGGCGAAGGATCCGGACCTGGTGTTGGAATACTGCCTGCGTGACGCCATCCTGCCGCTGGAGATCCTCAGTCACATCCACGCCGTCGAGCGCAAGGAGGCGTTGGCGGCGGTGGCGCGAGTTCCGTTGGAGGTGGCTACCGCGGGTACGACGAGTCAGTGGATCGACAGTCTGGTCATCCGCTTGGCCGACCGTGAAGGAGTGGCCGTGCCCAGGACCCACAGGGGTGGGAAGAGCAAGCAGATCGAGGGAGGATACGTCCACGAGGTGGAAGCGGGCCTGCAACCGTGGGTCGCCGTGCTCGACTTCAAGTCGATGTACCCGTCGATCATGATCAGCAACAACGTCTGCTACACCACCCGCATCGACGAGCGCAAGCGCCCCGACGAGGTGATTCCCGAGGGCATTCACGAATCCCCCTTCGGCGCCTCCTTCCTCCCAGCCACCTCCCGCCGCGGCCTCGTTCCCCAACTGCTGGAACACCTGATGGAACAACGCGACATCCACAAGCGTGCGCTCGCCGATGCACAAGAGAGTGGAGACGAGTCAGCCGAGATGTTCCACGACCAGATGCAGTTCGCCGTCAAGATCCTGATGAATTCGTTCTACGGCGTGTTCGCCTCGAACTTCTACCGCTTCACCCACCCGCAGCTCGGTGCCAGCATCACCGCCTGGGCGCGCTCGAACATCAAGCAGATCATCCAGCAACTCGAGGATGAAGGACACCCGGTCGTCTACTCAGATACAGATTCCGTGTTCGTGAGCGCACCGATAGCGGAGTCAGCACCCACGGTCGAGCCGGATGAGGGCGCCGACCGGGAAGCCTGGGAGAAGACGTGTGCGGAACTGATCGGATTCGGCCAGGAACTCGCTGAGAAGTACAGCGTGGAAGGTGCTGAACTGGAGTTCGAGGCCGGTCTGTCGGTGTTCTTCAGCCACGGCGCCAAGAAGCGCTACGTCGGCCGCAAGGTGTGGCCGCGGAGCGAGATGCTCGTGCGCGGCTACGAGGTCAGGAGGTCCGATTCGTTCAACCTGCTCACCGATGTGATGACCGAGATGTTCGAACTGATCCTCGATGGCGAATCGAGTGAGGCGGTTCAGCACATCCTGAAACTCATCGAGCGAGTGCGCGCCCGCGAGGTCGATCCTGCGGACCTGGTCATCAGCAGGTCCTGCAAAGGTCGAGTCAACGCGGATGGCAGCATCGACTTCACCCGAGTCTACACCAATCCCGACGGCCTTCCGTTCGTGCGCGCCGCCAAGCAGAGGATCGCCGCCGGCTTGAACTTCACACCGGGAATGAAGGTCGGCTGGCTGGTCACCGACGGGAAGAAGAGTCCCATGACGATCGAGGCCTGGATGCAGGAAGAGACCGGCGTCGAGCAGACGGATTACGACCCGGAGTTCTACGCCAAGCGCATCGCCACCGCGCTCGGCAGGATCAGCGAGGCGTTCGGCTGGAGCGCGGACGACCTGCTCAAAGGCAACCGCCAAGCCACCCTGTTCTCGTTCTGACACTGCGCGCGCAGGCGAATGGTTGATGGATGACGGGCTCGCGTTGTCTTCCTGATGCAGAGGAACCGCTCACTCGCGTTGCTGCTCGTCACGCTGCTGCTCGCCGCTTCCGGGCTGGCCGGGTGTCTCGACTCCTTCCGCAGCAACTCGGCACCCACCGCATCGTTCGACATCACGGAGACCGGCACCTACCGCACCGGGGACGAATTGCACTTCACCGCCTCGGCCTCCGACCCAGATGGTGACTCGCTCACCTACTCGTGGACCTTCGGCGACGGCGGCACCGGCACTGGTGCCGCGATCTCGCACACCTACAGCCAGTCCGGCACCTACACGGTGAAGCTCAAAGTGTCCGACGGCGACTTCGAGGCGACGGTCGAGAAGACGCTCACCATCGTCCCCGCCGGCGCCTCCGAGCCGATTCCCGAAATCGCCGCCTCGAAGATGAACGATTGCGACGATGGCGAACCATCCGCATCGGGAACCTACATCCTCATCTGGCTGTGCGACGAGATGGCCGAGAGCGACGACGTCTACGAGCCGACCACGACCGTCACCCTCGATGCGTCCGAAAGCGAAGCGGGCAGCGACGAAGCGTGGCTCACCGCTTGGGAATGGGACCTGGACATCGAGGTCGACAGCGACTCCGACGGCGAAGTGGACAACGACGTGGATGCCACCGGGGAGACCTACCAGTGGTCAACCACGGCAGGGGAGTGGCGAGTGCAACTGACCGTCACCGACAACAACGGCATGTCAGCGAGCGAGGACATGTGGGTGCACGTGAACGCCCGCGCCAGCTGGAGAGACCTGCTCATCGACCGCAATCTCACCGGTAATGCACCGACGATCACCAAGACGTTCCCGACCATCTACGACTACCCGCCACTAGGTCCTCATCGCCTCTCCAAGGTCTACTTCTACCTCGTCTATCCCCAAGAGGATGATTTCTTCGGCAACGTGCCCAACGAACTCAACCTGTATGCGTACAACGAGACCGACGAGGATGTGCGCAACTCCTCGGCGATCACCAACGACCAGCGCGGCAGCAGTTACTACAGCGGCTGCGCGGACGACAACTACTGCTTGCTGATGCAATCGAGTTCAGGAGACTTCCGCCAGTATTACGACGGAACCTGGACGATCGACATCGTCAACGAGGAGCAGCATGACACCGTGATCGATGAGTTCCGTATCGAACTCGTCTACAAATGAGGGCCATCCGGCGTTCAGTGCAACGAATTAGCCGTCTTCGCCCTCGCGGGTACGGGCATGAGGTTGAAATAGGGGAGGGCGGTCGGCGGGTTGCTCGTAGGAGTGAGAATACCATGGGTTCGCAGTGGGAAGACAAGAGCAAGTCGCATCTGAACATCGTGTTCATCGGACACGTCGATCACGGAAAGTCAACGACCGTCGGACGGTTGTTGCTGGACAGCGGCCACATCGAACAGCACGTCATCGATGGATTCGAGAAGGAAGCGGCCGAGCGTGGCAAGGCTGGATTCGGGTTCGCGTACGTGATGGACAACCTCAAGGAAGAGCGTGAACGCGGCATCACAATCGATGTCGCTCACAAGGAGTTCTTCACGAAAAACTACTACTGGACCGTCATCGACGCGCCCGGTCACCGAGACTTCGTCAAGAACATGATCACCGGGACCAGCCAGGCAGACGCCGCGGTGCTGTGCGTGGCCGCCAACGACTCGGTGCAACCGCAGACCAAGGAGCACACCTTCCTCGCTCGCGTGCTGGGGGTCAAGGAACTCATCATCAACGTCAACAAGATGGACATGCCCGGTGTCGACTGGAGTCAGGATCGCTTCAACGAGGTCGTCGCGGATACCAGCGGCCTGCTCAGGATGGCTGGCTTCAACCCTGACGATTGCTCGTTCATCCCGTGCAGTGCGCTCGGAGGTGGCAACGTGTTCAACCGCAGCGAGGACTCGGGTTGGTACGACGGTCCGACCCTGTTCGAGGCGATTGACGCCGTCACGATGCCAGACAAGCCTGTCGACAAGCCGCTGCGCCTGCCGATCCAGGACGTCTACAAGATCGGTGGAATCGGTACTGTTCCGGTCGGCAAGGTCGAGACGGGTGTGCTGAACTCCGGCAAGACGGTCATGTTCAACCCCAGCCAGAAGAGCGCCGAGATCAAGAGCATCGAGATGCACCACACCATCGTCGACAGGGCAGAGCCCGGTGACAACGTCGGATTCAACGTCCGTGGCCTCGCCGCCAACGAGATTCGCCGTGGCGATGTCTGCGGTTACACCGACAACGAGCCCACCTTCGTGCGCCACGACGAGACCTTCGTCGGACAGATCCAGTTGATGGATATCCCCAAGGCGATCGGCGCAGGTTACACCCCGGTGTTCCACGCACACACCTCACAGGTGGCGGTCCGCTTCGTCGAACTGCTCGAGCGGACGGCGAAGGGTGAGAAGACCGCCAACCCGGACTTCCTTGTCACCGGTGATGCTGCAATGGTTCGCTTCCAGCCTACCAAGCCGATGGCAATCGAGCAGATGGATACCTTCCCCGAGTTGTCCCGCTTCGCCATCCGCGACATGGGCAAGACCGTCGCCGCCGGCGTCTGCATTAAGATCGAGAAGAAGTGAGACTCGAGCGCGCTGGAAGAATGGGAGAGGTGGACATATG
>CATMIM010000034.1 GCA_950068635.1 uncultured Candidatus Poseidoniales archaeon | reverse complement strand
CGGCAGCGGCATGGCGGCCATCTCGGCGATTACGCAGTTGCTCAAGGCGGGTGACCATATCCTCGCGGCCTCCGACCTCTACGGTGGCACGGGGCGTCTGTTCGATGACGTGCTCTCCCGGTTCGGCGTCGAGACGACTTACTCCTTCCTCGGCGAAGGAGATCTCGAGGAGTGTGCGCGCGACGAAACTCGACTTTTATGGATAGAAACCCCGAGTAATCCTTTGCTTTCCATCCACGGAATCGAAGCGCTCGCCGGCAAGGCACACTCGCGTGGTTGGCTGGTGGTGGTCGACAACACGTTCGCCAGCCCGCTGCTGCAGCGGCCCCTCGAACTCGGCGCCGACATCGTCGTGCACTCGACGACCAAGTACATCTCGGGTCATTCGGATGTGATTGGCGGCTGCATCGTCGTACGCGACGATACGTCGGCGGAGCGGCTTGCTTTCCTGCAGAACACCATTGGTGCCGTACCGGGGCCCTTGGACTGCTTCCTCACGCTGCGCGGCATCCGCACGCTCGCCCTGCGCATGGAGCGGCACTGCGACAATGCCGAATTCCTCGCCGAGCGGCTGGCCGAGCATCCGGCCGTGACCAAGCTGCTCTACCCTGGTCTCTCCGATCATCCCGGCCATGAAGTGGCAAAGCGACAGATGCGACGCTACGGGGGGATGATCTCGCTTGAAGTGGAGGGAGGTGAGGAGGGGGCCCGCCGCTTCGCGGCCGCATCTCATCTGTTCCCAATCGCTGAGAGCCTCGGCGGCGTCTCTTCGATGATCAACCATCCTTGGTCGATGACTCACGCCGCCACGCCAGAGGAACGACGTCTAGAGGTGGGTGTGACGCCCGGGCTCGTTCGCCTCTCGGTCGGCATCGAGGATGCAGTCGACCTCTGGAACGACCTTGAGCGCGCCCTCGGTTGAGAATCACGGCTCGGGCAACTCTGCAATCGTGCCGGTCGCTCGGCGCAATCCTTCCATCGCCTCGATGTAGCCCGAGGCATCCCCATCCTCTCCCAAGAGATGTTCAGCGGCCTCCCACAATCGCTCCAGCGGCGGCGCCCAGTCGCCACCCTTGTCGCGGGTGTCGGACTCAAAGTGCCACGCCTCGCCATCACCCTTGCCGTGCACCACCAACCACGCCCAGCCCATCGCCAGGTCAACATCGCTGCCCGCTTTGCGCGCCATGCTGATCGTTGGGCCCAACCCGTCGATGCGTCCACGTCTCACCAGTTGGTCGGCGAAGTCGAGCGGGGTCGGCAGCACCCCCTCGCGCCAAGGAAACTTACGCTGCTTGCGTACTCCGCTCTGCTGCTCGTCGAGCCGGCGCAGGAAGTTGCCGAACCCCCGTCCGCGCGCCTGCTTGGACTGTATCTGCTCCGCCTCGTCACCAGTGATATCGAACAGTGCTTCGAGCAGATCGAGCCCATATTCGTCCCAGGTGGCGGTCAGAAGTGAATTGGCGGTACCGGTCTCCAGCCTCACCAGCGAAGAGGCGAGCGTGTGTCCTTCACCGCTGGCATCGACGCGCACCCCATCCTCGAGCACATCGAGCAGGGCCTCGACCGCTTCCTTCTCCAGCGCGCCGCCCTGCAGTTCCTCGATGAACTCAGCACCGGCATCCGCAGGGAAGTAACGCCGCCCGATGAGGTATCCCTCGGTTAGTTGGGTCGCGAACGCGTCGTGGATGTCAGCGGATAGCACCCCGTCTTCCAGATTGAGGCCGAGCCAGCGGTCAACCACCGCTCCCATCGCCTCGCTGGCAGCATCTGGGATGTCGCCATCGAATCCTTCCGGTGCGCAGTGAATCTCCGCCTCCAACAGCCCGCCGAGCTCGTTGGTTGGCACCATCGTGGACGCAGCGGATATGACGAAGGAATCCTTGAGCGAGCGCAGGTCAGCGAGCGCCAGCGCGACGTCGATGCCGTTGGTGAATTTCAGCAGCAGGTGGTCGGTTCCGACAGAGCCGACCGAATCCGCATCCATCCCCTTGCTCACCCACAGACCTTCCCCGCCGCCCTCTGGTTCGGTGAATGCTACAGGCGCGCCGCGCAGCGCTTCTGCAAGCCACTCGACAGGTGGGGCAGGATCTACTCCAGTGCAGACGAATCCCTTCGACCAGCTGAAGAACCAGTAGCCGCGCTTCGCCATCTCCAGCCAGGCGAGCAGCCTTATTTTGGGGTTCGAGTGGTTCTGGACGCCGACCATGCTCAGTCGCGTACCTTTCCCACGTTGGACGAAACTCGCACTTCCGTAGAGTGGGTCATTGAACACCGAGACGGTGCTGATTTCCTCTTCGTGCGCGGCCATCAGCGAACCGGCGTACGCCTTTGCGATGCCATCTCCCCCCTGTCTGGTCATTCGCTTCTGCAACCACTTACGATTCTCCCGTTTGCGCAGCACCTTCTCGATCTCGTTGAGCGCTCCTTTCATGCGGTCTCGCCCGAATCCCTTTCGGGTGGGGCCGGTGACCTCCGGCAGTGTGGCGTGGGGGTCGTCGAGCAGAATGTCGAGGTTCCTGCGCAGCCGTTCCTGCACACCGGCGGACGCCTTCTTGATGCCCCGCATGCGGAACCGTTGCTGCTTCTTCTGTCCCGGGAATTCCACCGGGTTGCCGCCCTGCACTCTCTCACCCCGAGCCGCCGAACCACCCATCTCGCTTGAGTGCAACGGTCCGCTCAAACCCGCCAGCGCGACAGCGCTTCGGATTCCAGATCGTCCAGTCTGCCTGGAATCACGAGACAGTGCATCCTGCCTTCTGAGACGGACGCGATCCGGTCGAGAGTCCCGTGGATGATGCGCTGGTCAGAACTGCCGACATCGCTGCACAGGACCCCAGTCCAGTCTCCCACATCCACATCGAGTTCTCCAGCCATTCGCAGGAGGACGTCGACGGCGACCTCTGGGCTCATCGGGGTTTGTTCCTCCACACCCATCCCTGTCGGGTCGAGATCGAGCAGCACCAGCGTGTGCAATCCACGGTCGCGGTTGGCGATGATGAACTCGAGCGGAGAAGTGGGAACGACCTCTCCATGCGGGTAGGGCAGCGTGACCTGCCGGCCGAACCTGTATGACTGCAGTCCGACCGCTCCGGTGACGACGGTGGTGATTGACAGGCCATGCACGACATCGCATGCGATTCCAGCGGCGTGGCAGCGGAGTTGCAGGTCGACGTGCGTGGTTGCCTGAAGGGGGTCACCGACGACGAGCAGCGCCGCGGAGGACTCTGCAGCGATTCGCAGCAGTTCCTCGGGGTTCTCCACATCCGGGCGCATCAGGCGAGTCCACGGCCCGACCAGTTCGGTGAGTTCCTGTTCCTGGTCGGCGGGGAGCGATGCCGTGTAGCCTTCGAGGAAGCGGTGTTCGCAGGCGCGCGCGGCGGAGATCGCTGCCTGTGTCATCTGCGACAGGTCACCAGGCCCCAGCCCCACCAACCACAACCCCGTCGTCATCAACACACATCCCGAGCCGTCAGCGTCAAGCGCAGCACACTGCTCCATTCGAATCAGATGCGTCACTTGAGCGTGCCGAAGCGGCAGACCCAGAGCACGTTCCTACAGTTGGCGGAGCGTGGTTGGCTGGCGCCGCGCGCCCGTGTGCTCGAGGCTGGCGAAGAGCGCCTGTTGCCGCTGTCGGAGGAAGCACCAGCCCCACTACCAGCCCCATTCGAAGGTCTTGAGGAAGTGGATGCGGAGCAGCCGGCACCCTTCCCTAGACGCTGGCTGGAGCGCCTTCCGCAATGGGTTTCTGAAGAGGAGATCAAGGCTAACGAAGGGTACTGGCCGAATGCCCAGGAACCACTGGGAGACCTGCTGCTTTTCAAATTGGAAAAAGAAATTCAGCAATATGCGCAGGAGATCGCCTTGGCGAAGCTCGAACACCATCGGGCAGTGCGGGCCGCCTTCTGGGACAAAGGGGTCGAAGGTGAGTTCCGCGTGCGCAATCTGGAACCGCTGGCCGCCCGCCATGATGGAGAGGTGATCGGCCGAGTCGAACTCGACAGCCTGGAGCCGGATGTGAGAACCGAACTGCTGTCGACGCGTAGTCGCGTGCGCGAGCATGGAGTGGACATCGACATCGATCCCGGAACCGCATTCTTCTCGCATCGACTGCAGACCGAGCGCTTCCGCACGGTTGACAGCGCGCTGGCGCTCAAGGAGAGGCTCGGCAGACCGATCGCAGTGGCTGATCCCTACTGCGGCGTCGGTCCGGCACTCGCTCACATGTTGGCGCACACGAACCTGATAGGCGACCTGCTCGCCAGCGACCTCAACCCCAAGGCGGTGGAACTGCTGCTCGTGAATCTCGCCCGCAAGGGCGTGACCGACCTACCCGACCGACCAGAGCCGCTCTCTGAGGTCAGTCCCGGCCGCTTCGTGGGCATCGCTGATGCGCTCACGCTGGCTGACGATCCTGCACTCGCCGGCCGCTTCGACCTGCTGCTGATCAATCTGCCCCACGACACGCTCCGCCATCTACCGCACCTGCTGCCCTTGCTCAGGCGGGGCAGTACCAGCCTCGTGCGCGGTTGGGTGGTGGCGGCCGAGGACGACATGGATGAGATCAATGCGGAACTGATGGAAGTGCTGAGGCCGCTGGCGCAGGGAGCGCCGCCGCCCATCCTTGAACTGCGGCGACCGTACAATGTCACCGAGTGGCTCTGCCGCTTCGAGGGGTGGCTCGAACTCTCCACCTGAATCTTGATGCGCGATGCACAGGCGCCCCGACCGGGATTTGAACCCGGGTCGGAGCCTCGACAGGGCTCCATGATAGGCCGCTACACTATCGGGGCAGGTGGGCGAGTGGTCGACAGCCGACCGGTATTTAACGAAAACCCAACTCCTTGGTTGGGTCGTCATGGGGGATGAGGAGGACTCGGCCGTCGCGGCCGACGAGAAGCCGGCTACGAAGGCACCCTCTCGCGCCCCCCCGCGCGCTCCACCAAGCGGCCCTCCCGGCGCCGGCCCGCGCGGCGCGGCGATGATGCCGCCGGGCCAGACAGGACACCTTCGGCGCAGCGCTGCACCCGCAACTCCACCCGGGCAGGAGGAGTCCGAGGAGATGCAAACCTCGGTTGCTGGTCTGGCAGAGAAGTTCTCTGAGGAGGAGGCTGACGCAGCCTTCGAAGAGTCTGATCCAATCGCTCATATGGTTCACAAGGCGACCAAGCGGGTCGAATCTCCCGCCGGCACCGAGGTTGAACGGTTGCAGGCGGAGGTCGAGCAGTTGCGGGCTGGATTGGCCGGCGCGACCTCGTACATCAGTGACATCGAGCAGCAGCCGATGCCCCCTGTCGTGGGCGATGGATTCGTGATCCCGGACTACGTGGTCGGTGACTTCGTTCGCACAGGGCGTCTCATCCATCGCGATGGTCTGGTCCATGGAATATCGGGCACTCTCTCGATGCTCGCCCTCGACCAACCGAACCTGGTGCACATGACCGCCGAGTCAGCGGCGCTCGGACAGATGGATGAGAGCGTGATAGTCTCGGGCAGGCTCGGCGAGGAGGAGCCTATGGGGGCCGGCGCGGCGTGGAGGATCCACTCCGTGCTGTTGGCTGTGGCGGCGCTCAACTACGACGGACGGGCGGCCTGCATGCACGTCCAATCCCCGTACACCACAGCCCTGTCACTCAAGGATGACCTGTTCATCCTGCGCCCCCCAGATGTGGCCGGCCAAGCACTGTTCGAGAAGGCGGTGATCGTCGACTACGAGGAGGAGAACATCGATGACTACCTGCGCCAGCTCTCGGAGGGCCTGAAGCAGTCGGGAAGCAAGGTGGTGATCAGCCGGGGTAACGGAGTCTATGCCGTGGGAGCCACCTTCGATGAGGCGTGGAACAACGCCGCCGCGCTCGAGCACAGCATGCAGGTACTCTACCTGGCGCGAGACGCCGGCATTGACATCTGACTGACTCGCCCGCCGTGCTTCGGCAGGTTCATCGAGGCGGCGTCGAGCCACCGGGGTGAGGAGGGGTGGTCCTGGGCGAGCGACTGGTCATCGACGTTGTTGACAACGGAGGTCAGTGGACACACCGTGAGTGGCGCATGCTGCGTTATCTCGAGGTGGACACGCAGATAGTCCCGAACAGCTCACCCGTCACCGAACTCCGTGATCTCGACGGCCTGCTGCTCTCCGGCGGCGCGGCGCGCGTGGGCATCACCGGAGAGTTGGGGAACTGCGCGGCCTTCCTGGGACTCGATATGCCCATCCTCGGCATCTGCGCGGGGCACCAGTTCATGGCACGGCACTACGGGGGTGACTGTGGTGAGGCTGACCAGCCGGAGTTCGGTGCGATGGAGATCACCCTGGTGGATGGGGGTGGGGTTATGTTCGCTGGAACGCCCGAGACGCAGATCGTCTGGGAGAGCCACAATGACGAGGTGACCATCGTACCAGATGGATTCCAAGTCACCGCCGGAAGTCCGTCGTGCGCCGTTCAGGCGATGCAGAACGAGCAGGGCGACCGCTTCGGTCTGCAGTTCCATCCGGAGGTGAACGACTCGGAGCATGGTGCGCGCATCATGGAGAACTTCGTCGGAATCTGTCATGCTTCCAGGGATGTTTGATCGGCTGCTGATCCGGTTCGAGTGCGGGAAAGGGGTCCACGTTCCGTAGGAACGATTGAAAAAGGGTGGTCCGCACGGCGGCAGTCGAGGAGAGATGATGGAACGAGAATTCCGCTACCGCTGCACCGACATCAACTGCCGTAAGGACCACCGCCAAGATGGGTGGGTAGAGGCGGTCAACTGTCCTGACTGTGGCTTGCGCAGCCTGCCGATCGAGGTGGAGTACAAGTGCCTGCTCTGTGGCAATCTGGAGTACTTCGACGGCTCGCGCACAGGAATCTCCTGCAAGGCGTGCGGCCACCGCGTCTTCGTCAAGCCCCGTCGCAAGGGCTTCAAGATGGTCGATTGCAACTGAGGCGGGTAAACACCTTCGCCTCATGCTGATGGTCTCGAGCGCGTGCAAGAGGACGAGTCCACTGAACTGCGGACGCGTGAGGGCGCCTTTCAGGATCCGGGAATCGCCTTCATGGTCGGACTGCTGATGTGTCCCACGCTGACGGTTCTGGTCGGTCTGGGCATCGGCTTCGACCTCGCCTGGTTCAGCGCCGCCTGCAATCCGCTGATCGCCTTCTTCATGTGGCTCGTCGCCCTCGGCTATCAGGACCGCGCCATGGCTCGTGGAGTGGTCATCGGATTCATCGTCAGCCTCGTCCTGAGCGGAGCCTCCTTCCTGCTGTTCCGACCCTCTTGATGTGTCGTTGAGTTCAAGGACTGTGAACGTAGGTTGACCTTCGTTCCGGATGCCGAGTTGGTTGCAGACGCACGCGCCCAAGCGCTTCGACGAACTCGCGGCTCCTGAATCCGTCCGCCGTACGCTCTCCTCGGCCAGCCTGACCGGCTCACCCCCGCACATGCTCATCACCGGTCCTGCTGGAGTTGGGAAGACCGCTGCATGGAGGCTGGTGGCCCGTCAGGTGCTCGGCCCGGGATGGCGGGCGACGACGCACGTTCTGCAGGCGCGTGATCTGGCCCGTACCAGCGGAGCCATGGGGAAGTTCGAGGATTTCCTGCGTCCTGCTGGTCGCACGTCCAGCGACACACTCGCCGGGCGCACCAGTCTGGAGGCGTACGACCGTGGAATGTGGGAGTCGGAGGACGAAGACGATCCACCACCTGCAGGCGCAGAGTTTCCGGCTGCGAGCGGCGAGCGAGCCCCAGTCAGCCGCATCATCGTGATCGAGGACGCCGATCACCTCGGTACCAGGAGACAGCCGTACCTGCGCCGCATGATGGAATCGGAGTCGGCCACCGCCCGCTTCATGTTCACCGCCCGCGCTCCCAGTCGCATCATCGACGCGCTGCGCAGTCGCACCCTGCACATCCGCATCCCCAGCGTGGAGCCGGACCGCATGCAGGCGACGCTCGCGGGAGTGGCCGCCCGCGAGCGGCTGGAACCTGTCGCCGGGCTCGTCGGCGACATGATTCATGTCAGTTCGGGCAACCTGCGCAAGGCGTTGTTCACGTTCGAACTGCTGGCGCGCACGAATCGCCTGGCCGATCGCGGCAGCGTGCATCAGCTGGTGGCTGCCTCGACCCTGCAGGCCGGCCGTCTGATGGTCGAGATGTCGCTCAGGGGCCGCGTCATCGAGTGGCGCTGGCAGGAGCACCGCGGCCGTAAGAAAAAGGTGCAGACGGGAGCGCTCGCAGAGTTGGACAAGATGATGACCGAACAGGCGCTGGACGCTGACGACATCATCTCTCAGCTGCATAGGGTGCTCACCAGCGGTCGGTTGCTGCTCGCACCGGCCCTG
>CATMIM010000033.1 GCA_950068635.1 uncultured Candidatus Poseidoniales archaeon | reverse complement strand
GACAGCGACACGCCGTCGCGCATGGGGACCTTTACGTCGTATCTGGCCCGAACCCCGGCCGGGACGAAGAGGATGCCCATGAAAAGAAAAATGGCGACCCGGCGAATGGCGCGCCACTCCGCCCAGGTGATGGGTGATCCGAATCTAACGGTCACCGGTCTCCAGATGCGCGGCAGCGGTGCTTGGCCGGGTGCGAGGAACTCGTGGCTGCCGGCGATGCCGGCGCACACCACGGGAACGTCCGGAAACGCCGCGGCCAGCCGCGCCACGCCGGTCTTGCCGCGCTGCAGGAAGGGAGCCTGCTTGTTGCGCGAGCGCGTTCCTTCGGGGAAGATCCCGAGCACATTACCACTCAGGAGCACGTCGGCGGCTCTGGCCACGGCGTCACCCCCTCCTCGGGCGCGGTCGGTCTCGATCTGGCCCACTGCGTGCATGAACTGCCTGACTCCGACCTTGGCGAAGTGCGCCTTCTTGGCGAGGTAGTATGTCTTGCGTCGGGAACTGTAGATCTTGATCACAGGGTCGATGTGCGACATGTGGTTGCCAGCGAGGATCATCGGTCCAGTGCTCGGGATACGCTCGATGCCCTCGACGCGGAAGCGGCAGATGGTGCTGATGATCGGCGGCAACATGGTGAGCATGCCTGAGTAGAGCGGGGTACTCGGCATGGGAACGCCCGCCGGTTCGACGGCGCACAGTTCTGCGAACCGGGACTTGGCATCGGCGCTGAGCGCGGACATCGACTGCGGCGTCGCTCTCTTCGCCTTGAGGGTTGTCGCCGACTGGCGATTCACCCGCTCCTTTGATGACGGCGTGGCATCTGGCCGACACATGCGCAACCGCAGAGTGGTAGCCACCGCCCTGCTGCTCCTGCTGCTCACTCCACTGACCGCCCCTGCGGCAGGTGAGTGGGAGGAGGACATATTCCTCTCCGAGGTCATCGGTCCCGAGCGGTTGGCGGCGGGTGACGAATACGGTTGTCACGGAATCCCGGGCAAGGACATTCGGGAGCAGCACTCGGCCATCAAGGAGTGCAAGGACTACCTGACCGAGCGCACGATCGCTTCGAAATGGGGTGCACAACCGCTGTCCTTCGGCGTGCCGGGGGACTCACTCGACCAGGAGACCGGTGACGCGCTGGTGGAACAGGGTTTCATGATCATCGGGGACAAGGTGTCGACGGGGCATGAGGACCTCATCGCGCTCGCGCGCAACGGCGGTTCGCTGGAGAAGAACATCGGCTCGGTCGCTGAATTCGAGGTGGCGTTGGAGTCCAGGGCATTCGTGGTGAATCTCTACTGGATTCCGCGGGTGAACCTCAACTCCGTCCGCCCCGATTGGGATCTGGTCGATGCGATCGAGAGCAGCGACGCCTGGTTCGCCACCTGGGGGGAGATCGCTTCCTACGACAGACACCAACCGAGCCTGCAATGGGAGATCGAGGGCGACACCGCCCTGCTGACCCATGCACCGGTCGTGGCAGACTCCCTGACACATCCCGAGTCCCAGCTGCGCTGGGTCGTCCCGTACACTCTCGGGCTCGAGATGGGAGATTCCGTCGTGCTGAACATCGAGAAAGACGGCGTTAACATGAGTGAACTGACCGCCGCCGACCGGCACCTCAAGGAAGGCTGGAGAATGAACGGTACGCTGCTGCTGCTCACGCTCAAGCCGGGCTCCACCGCCACCCTGCACTTCGACGGGGCTGCTCCCGAGGTGCTCTCCTCCAACCATCCTCAATGGTTCAACGACCACGATGAGATCATCACCGTCGCCGGACACCATGTGGACAACCTGTTCGACGCCAGCCGCCGCTGGGATGACACTCCGATGCGCTTCACCTGGCTGGTCGAGCCGAGGGGAATCGAGCGGAACTCGGTGTGGCTCCCGGTGATCGCCGTGTTCCTGGCGCTGGCGGCACCGGTGGCCATCATCTGGACTGTTCGTCGCGACCGGAACCTGCAACGGGCGCTGTTCTCCTTGGATGGCCTGGACATCCCCCCCGAGGAGGAGTGACTCACTCCACTCGTCTCAGGGAACCGGGGCTGGACTCATCGAGTGCGGCTGTCACCCGCTCGAGGAACTCCTCGGGAAGGTCCTCTGGGGCGTAGACTCCCGTGTTGATGTGCAGCGAGTCGTCTAGCAGCGCGCGCGCCACGAACAGCGTCACCGTGCCTGTAGCGGTGGTCATCGATGAGCGACCGTGCAGCACACCCATGTCGAACACCCAGCGGGCGCTGTTGCCGGTCCGCGATTCGGCCACGACATCCATCCAGGTGAAATCGTGGCGCGCCGGGTCCCACCTCCACGCTTCAAGCAGGGCCTCCTCATCCAGTTCACCTGCTTCGACATCCTGCAGATAGCGGTCGATGTGTCCGGGCCACCTCACGGTGAACTCGTCCATCTGGTCGGCGAGCCCAGAGGTCAGCAGGCTGCGCAATCCATCGGTGCGAAACGCCTCCATCTCCCCACGCCCCTCCACTTCGAACAGGTGCCGGTCGGACAGCGCCGGCTTCGTCACCACCTGACCATCCCGGAACACGCGCGCCGGGCGGGTGTACTCCTCGAGCACGTCAGTGGGCGAGAACGGGGCCATGTATGACCAGTCATCGTCAGGCTCAGTGGGGTTCCCTCCCACTCGGATGGTGGTCCTGGAGAGCGGACCCATCTCCTTCGAGGCGGCGGCGATGAGCATGTTCGACAGCCCAGGTGCGATTCCGACATCGTGAACGAAGGTGGTACCGGCAGCCCGGGCCACCTCATGCCACTTGGGAGGTATGTCTTCGGCGAACGCGATGTCCACCACACTCGTCCCACTGCTGATCAGTTGTTCTCGCAGCTCCCCTCCAATCCTACCCGGGAGCATGTTGAGGATCAGGGAATATCGCGACAGGTCGGTTGTGAGCGCGTGCTCCAGCGCATCAGCGCACACCAGCGCCAATTTGTCATCCTCCCGCTGGCCCGAGAGCCCGTCGAGCACACTCTGGTCCCGGTCGACGACGGTGATGTGTCCGGGGAGCCCTGAGCATACCCAGCCGCCCACGAGGCCTGCTCCATATGCGAGTACCCGCTTGCTCACGGCTGTGGCCAACCCCTCCTGAATCATGAACCATCGCTCGCTCACGGAGCGAATCATTGATGCCTGTCCCGCAGTCGCCCGCGCCTGAGGATAGCATGGCTGACGAGGTTACCATCGACCCTTGGTCGGCCGCGCAGTCGACGGATTACTCTCGCATCATCGAGCAGTTCGGCCTCTCCAGAGTGGACCTCTCCACCATCCCTGACCCGCACATGCACCACCGCCGGGGGATCATCTTCGCCCACCGCGACCTCGAACTGGTCCTCGATGCGCACCGGCTTGGCGAGCCATTCGGCGTGCTGACCGGGCTGATGCCGTCGGGGAGGATGCACCTCGGCCACAAGATGGTCATCGACCAGGTGAAGTGGTTCCAGGAGCATGGAGCCGACGTCTCCATCGCCATCGCGGACCTCGAAGCGCATGCGACACGCGGGCGCACACTCGCGGAGTGCCGCCGCGTGGCGCTGGAGGAATATGTCGCCAACTACGCTGCTCTGGGGCTCGATGTCGAGCGCACGAGCATCTACTTCCAGTCGGGCCGACCGATTGTCCAGCGGCTCGGGTTCACGCTGGGCAGGCGCACGAACCTCTCGGAGTTCGAAGCCATCTACGGGTTCGGTGGCGAGACCAACCTCGCTCATGTGCAGGCTCCTCTCGTGCAGGTCGGAGACATCATCCATCCGCAGCTCGACGAATACGGTGGGCTGCGCCCCATCGTGGTGCCCGTAGGAGTCGACCAGGACCCGCACCTGCGCCTGACCCGCGGCCTCGCCCGGAAGACGAACTGGTTCAACGTCAACTCGCGCAAGGAGGGTGGACTGGTGATCGGGCTGTCAGTGCAGGACGACAACCGTGCTGCGCTGGGCGTGGCCGCTGACGGTTCGGTCGACATGACGGTTCGCGACGCAGTGTTCGACAGGTTGACCGGGAGTCTGGCAGAACTGGGATTCAGTGACTGGGACGCCAATCCGGCACATGGGACGCTGGAGGTGCCCGGAGCCACCGCCAGTGACCGCAACGGCATCCGCATGTCGCTGCTGCGCCTCGAGCGAGAATCAGGTGGCCTGGGGCTGCTGCAGCCATCGTCCACCTACCATCAGTTCGCCATCGGCATGACCGGGGACAAGATGAGCAGCAGCGAGCCGGACACGACCATCTTCCTCACCGACGATGTCGAGAGCATGGAACGCAAGGTGAATGCGTCCTTCTCAGGCGGTCAGCCCACGCTTGAAGAGCATCGTCGGCTCGGGGGCAACCCAGACGTCGACGTCGCCTTCCAGTACCTGCGCTACTTCTTCGAGCCCGACGACGCTGTGCTCGCTGAGGCCGAGGCTGGCTATCGCAGCGGCGAGATCCTTACCGGCCAGATGAAGCGGATGTGCATCGACAGGGCCGCTGCGTGGCTGACCGAACTGGCTGAGCGACGTGATGAGACCGCGCATCTGGTCGACGATTTCCTCGCTCCCGATGCGAAGTCATGAGGTGGGATTCTGCCCAACTGGCTGTGGCACGCACTCGTGCTGCTCCCTGTAGCATGGCTTCTGTGGAAGATGGAGCTCGCTGCCAAGTTGAAACAGGGGATCGAGCCCGACGAGAATGGCGAGTTGAAGCGTGTATGCCTACTTGTCTATAGCAGCCTGCTGATCGACCTGGACCATCTGCTTGCATGGCCTGACGTCTATGTGCCCGGCAGATGCAGCATCGACGCCCATCTCCTGCACAAGTGGTGGATGACACCTCTCTATTTCGCCGGAAGCCTGTGGGAGCGAGGCCAGCCGTTCTTCATCGCCGTGTTCGTCCATCTGGCGATGGACCTCATCGACTGCTGGTTGTGAGTGCAGGTAGCGGGCAGTTCAATCTCCCAGGTCGAGGATCAACGCCGTCGGGCCCACTTCGAGATCAACGCGCTCGTCTTCGGTCAATGGCCTCGAATGCGCGGTATCGCCGAGGATGGCGCTGTGTCCGTGCGGGTCGAGCAACTCCACGGTCAACGGCTGTGCAAACTCTCCGGCGCGCGCGGCGCATAGAGTACTGAGCAGTTCCTTCAGTTTTGGCTGGCCACTCTCAGCTGAATCGCGGTCAGGGTCATCGGTGCTGATGTCCGTCGCCGCCTGGCGAAGCAGCATCTCGATGATGTCGATGAACCGCTGCAGAACACCCTCGATGTTCGACACGTAGCCTGTCGAATGGTTGCCTGGTGAGACCTCGAGGCCCAGCTCCGGGATCCTCACCGTCCCTGACGAGCCGCGGACGACCCTCACCGCCAGCATGCTGGGTTCGTTCACTTCGAGACTCCACGCGCACGGCTCCCGCTCCTGCGCTGGGATGAAGTCGGTCTGTCGCCAACCACATTCCGCGCACGACAGAGTCACCTGTGTGTGCTCCCCGAAGTAGGGGATCTCCTCGGTGAGCGAGAGCATGGTCAATGCGTCGGGAGTCCCGCACGCTGGACAGGGATGGCTGATATCGCTCTCCATCGCGCCACCTCGGCACCATTCAGTTGCCTTCGAAGGCCTCCGCCTCAAGCCCTGACATGCCCCTGAACCCCGGGGGCAGCAGCAGGATGCGCTCCTCTCCGAGCTGCACGAGTTGACCGCCGAGGTCGCCCTCGACGAAGTTCGACAGTTGTTCGATGGCGGTTGTCAACTCGAAGTCCCGGTCGATGATGCGACGCAGTTCGATGATCACGATCTGGCCGTCAGCGGCCCAGTCGAGCAGCATCTCCAGTCCTGAGACATCATGCAGGACCGCACGGCGGATGACCACCTCCTGGGGATGGCGCGGAACAGGAGCGTCTGGGTAGAGCGCACCGAGGTCATGGTAGTCCTGGCCCGGGTCGGGGGACGGCAACGGCCCGGGTTCGATGCTCGGGACGTTCAGCCAGCGCGGCTCGTCCCCATCCTGCTCCTCGCTCATCGCCCTCAGGAACCCTGCGAGTGCGGCCCTCCATCAACCATTGGGCGCAGGGTGGCGCAAGAGGTAGGGATGTAGTTCGGCGGATTGAAATAGGGTCGGCTGGTCGCAGTGATTGCTTTGGGCGGGTTCCTGTCCTTAGCGAAACTTGAAGGACGGCGGAAGCGGAGGCGGGGATGATGGATTCGACGCTCGAGACGATGAAGACCGGCACGAGCACCGTCGGCATCTGCTACAAGGATGGCGTCATCGTTGGCGCGGACCACCGTGCGACGATGGGTCATTTCATCGCCAACAAGAACGTGCAGAAGTTGTTCGCCATCTCCAACAAGATCGCGCTGACGACCGCTGGTCTGGTCGGCGATGCACAGGTGCTGGCACGCGTGCTGGCGGCGGAGATCGCCCTGTTCGAGATGAAGCGCGACACCGAGATCAGTGTCGAAGCCGCCTCGACCCTGACGGCGAACATCCTGTCGGGCAGGCGCTACTCCCCCTACTGGGTGCAGTTGCTCATCGCCGGTGTCGACGCTGGTGGCGGTTCAGTCTACTCCATCGATTCTGCTGGCGGCTCGATTCCTGACACATATTGTGCCACAGGTTCAGGTTCGCCCTACATGTACGGCGTGCTCGAAGACCAGTATAAGGAAGGCATGACGCGCAATGAGGCGCTCAAGGTCACCGCCCGCGCCCTGCTCGCTTCGAGCCAGCGTGATTCGGCGAGCGGCAATGGCATGGATCTGGCTGTCATCACCATGAAGGACGGCTTCAAACTGCTCACGCCCGCAGAGAAGGAAACACTGCTCAAGTCAATCTGAGGTTCACACCTCACATCCTGTTCCCGGCGGCACAGTCGCCATCCAGCGGCCAAGGCCGCATCAGGCTGCTCGCCGGGTTGAAGTTGAGCGACAAGGAGGTAGCCCGAATGAGGCTGACACTGAAACAGATCAAGGACAAGATCACCAAGATGGTGCCCAGCGGCATCACCTACGAGATTAACCTGGAGGCGGCGAGCATCGCCATCATCACCACGGATCCTGCACGCTTCCAAGAGGACGGATTGACCGGTCGCATCTCGAAGGAGATCAAGCGCCGAGTGGAGATCAGGCCCGACCCCTCCCTGCTGGTGAGCATCGAGGATGCGACCGACGCAATCCGCAACATCATTCCGGATGCAGCACTGGTGCAGAACATCTGGTTCGATCCGGCCATCAGCGTGGTGGTCATCGAATGTCGCGATCCGGGAGAAGGTGTAGGAAAGCGTGGCGCCCACCTGAAGAAACTGCGTGATGAGATCGGCTGGAGCGTGCGAATCGAGCGATCCTCACCGATCGCCAGCAAGACCGCGCGAGACATCAACCGGTTCCGGCTTGAACACGCAGAGGAACGCAAGCAGATCCTGCGCCGCTTCGGCACCAACATCTACCGCCCCAAGAGGCCCGGAAAGGAATGGGTCCGCCTGACCGCCCTCGGCTCATATCGCGAGGTCGGGCGAGCGATGCACCTGGTGACCACCAACGAGAGTAGGGTGTTGGTGGACTGTGGGGCGAAGCCTGGCAGGGAGTCTGAGTGGATGCCCTACTTCGACGCGCCTGAGGTGCTGCCGCCGGAGAAGCTGGACGCGGTGGTGATCACCCACGCGCACATCGACCACATCGGCATGCTGCCGGTGCTCTACAAGTACAACTACCGCGGGCCGGTATACTGCACCCCTCCGACGCGTGACCTGATGACGATGCTACAGATGGATTTCATCAAGGTGGCACAGGCAGAAGGCCGAACTCCCCCCTACGCTCTGGAAGACATCCAGGAGATGATGAAACACGTCGTCGACGTTGAATGGGGCCAGATCACCGACATCTCGCCGGACATCAAGATGACCCTGCACAACGCCGGGCACATCCTCGGTTCCTCCTCAGTGCACATGCACATCGGCGAAGAATCGAAGCATCACAACATCGTGTTCAGCGGCGACATCAAGTACGAGAAATCGTGGCTCTACGAGGCTGCTCACGTGCGCTTCCCGCGCGTCGAGACGCTCGTCATTGAATCGACATACGGTGGCGCCAACTCGTTCCAGCCTTCACGCTTGGAGGCTACACAGGAACTGCATGATCTCCTCAAACGGTCGCTGGCACGCGGTGGAAAGTTGTTCTTCCCAGTGTTCGCGGTAGGTAGGAGTCAGGAAGTGATGATCGCCATCGACCAGTTGTTCAAGTCAGGAGAATGTGAACCTGTGACCGTGTGGCTGGACGGAATGATAACGGAAGCAACTGCAATCCATTCGAGCCACCCCAACTACCTCAATGCAGAACTGCGCAAGTCGGTGCTCAAGGATGA
>CATMIM010000032.1 GCA_950068635.1 uncultured Candidatus Poseidoniales archaeon | reverse complement strand
AACTCACGACCGAGAATGTCCTCGAGCAGCGATTTCGGGACCCTGTGCTCGCGTGGCCGCCCTTCGGGCGAGTGGAACTCCGCTCCGTCCCAGCCGGTGATGCGCACCGTCTCCACTGTTCCTCCGCGGGCTGCGAACGCCAGACATGTGAGCAGCAGCGAAGCCTCGCAGGCGCGCGCGTCCCAGCCTGTGACATCGATGAAGAAGTCGCGGGTGTCCTCTGTCACGGTGGTGTGTTCGCCGTTGATGATCGGCGGGAAGGAGAGCACCGCGCCGGTCGCATCCAGAATGACGGGGAACCGGTCGTAACCCTCCAGCAGGTGAGCATAATCCACACCCTTCGGATGCTGCTCCAGTATCTCCCGGATCGACAGCGGTTCTGACATCGCCAATGGGGTGAATGAGTAGTCCTCGGGAACGGTGATCACCTTGAAAGGCGGTCTGAGAGAGCCGAAGTCGTGCACACCGATCGACGAGCGTTTACGCCCCCTGCCGAGCGCGAAGTGGAGTTTCTCCTGATGGTCCATCAGACCCTGGATGAACTGGTCCTGCTCCTCGATCGTGCTCCCGGTGTCCACTCCACGCACAAGTGCCGCCAGGATGACCGGTCGCACCTTCTCCAATGAGGGGTCAACACCCATGGAGATGCCACTGCTGCGGGTAGCGAGCCGCGGTTCTGCTGGCGCGCCATGCAGGAAGGGGCGCGCGGCGTGCGCCATCGTCTCGACCGAGAGCAGGTCTGGGCGGTCGGGGAACACCTCGATGTCAACGGTCTCATCGTCACAGTTCTCGACGGAGCAGCCGATCAGCCCGAGCCGTTCCGACCAGAGTTCAGGGTCGTGCTCGATGCCGAATCGTGCTTGGATGTCGCGCAACGCCGAATGTTCGAAGGTGACTGTGGGCACGGGATATCCTCCGAATTGAGCGCAGGGGCCGCCTCCTTCACCTCTTCGCTGTTCACTGCCCGAGCCATTGTGGGAGCGGGCGCTCCCAGCCGGAGAGCCTGAGTCCGCTCACACTGGCGGTGTCGTGGTCGAGTGCGCGCAGGTGACGCCGGTTCAGGCGGTCGATGCCGTCCTCACCGAGTTCGACGAGCCAGCCCCTGATTCCAGCGTCGATTCCAGCCAGCCAGTCTTCCACAGCTGCCGCCCTTCCCTTCTGCGACGATGGTGGCGACGCATCCGCCGCGAATGGGTCGGCGACAGTCATACTGGCGCCTGCGGCGGCGGCGATGAGCAGGTCGGAGGCGGACGGCGACCAAGGCAGGTGAATCGAGCCGCTGACCCCATGGGCCGCGAGATCCTGCTCTCGGCCGGACAGGGCGATCACCGGCAGGGCGGCCGCCGCTGGGAGCATCGCGCTGCTGGCGAGCTGGATGCATGCACCATCACAATCGAGGTCGTCAGCCAGCCGGTGCACCTTCTGGACTCTGGTCAGATCACCGGAGAGGATCACCGGCTTGTTGTCTCCCAGATGGGAGCGCACGACCACCAGAAGCGCATCGAGTTCGGCATCGTTGAGCGGAGGCAGGTCACGGATGGAGACCACCGCGCCGGCGGAGGTCTGGAGGTCGGCGGCGCACCCTGCCAGGTTGCTCTCATCGACCAGCAGCAGGTCGACTGACCGTGGTGCCGAGCGCACAAGACACGGTTGGCGGGAGAGCAGTGTGCCTTTCAGCCCCTTGCCATCGGCGAGCAGCGGCAGCACAGGGAGAGGGAGGAGCACAGCACCTTTCTCGGAATCCCTGTTCGAGATGAGAGTGAGCAGGTCGAGCGGCGAGTGTGCATGCAGACGAGTGCCGGTGGCGCTGACCAGCGAGATGCCGCCGAAATCCGAATCGATGCCGACCGCGGGCGCCTCTGCCGTCGTGGGCGTGTCCTCATCAGTGCGGATGCAGACGGCGTCAGCCGCCACCTTGAGGTCGAGGTCGTCGAGCAACTCGTTGACATCTTTCAACTCCGCTTTGGTAAGCGTGTTCGAGATGGCACCCTCCCCTGCTGGAGGGCAGCGCCCGTTGACGATGATCCTCCCACCCGACATGTTGCAGCCGACATCACCGTCCACATCACCGATGACGACCACCGTTCCGCCGGACATCCCTGCTCCGCAGCGCCGTCCGGCCGAACCACGCACGACGAGGTCTCCCCCGCCCATGCGCGCACCCACCTCGGCGCCGGCGGATCCCTGCAGAACGATGCGCCCGGATGTCATCGCGTAGCCGGCTCTGGCTCCGCAGTCCCGCTCGACGACCAGCCGGCAGCCGTCGTTCCAGGCACCGAAGTAGCCCGCCGCTTCACCCTCCAGGATGAACGAGCCACCTGAAGCGCAGACCGCCACCATGTCGGCGAGATTTCCGAGCATGCGCACACGCGCTCCCTCGGGGATGTGCGGGGCCACTCCCATCTCGCCTTCGTGCGGTTTCGGGTCGTCGCCCTTCCCCCAGCCGATCTTGATCGCCCGGTCGAGTTCGAGTGCTCGCTTGAGCAGGTCGGAGAACTTGCGGTTGAGCGCGACACTCTTGCTCATCTCCTCGCGCATGGGGAACCCTCGCCCTCCCTGCGCATGCAACCGCTCTTGATGCTGACGCCCATGCAATAGCCAGAGAATCCGGTTGTGCAACCTGCACGCGCATGCGGAATCCGCCCTTAGGGCGGACGTGCAGCCTCGGGGAATGCTTGATAGAGGGGCGGCAAGGGCCGTCGGCCTACCGGTGACGGTTGGAGGTGGCGACTGATGGGCAACATCCGCGTCGCCATCAATGGATACGGTACCATCGGCAAGCGAGTCGCTGACGCCGTGGACGCACAGGACGACATGGAGATCGTCGGTGTGACGAAGACCGGACCGAGCTTCGGCTGCGCCCTCGCTGTGAAGAAGGGGTTCGCACTCTACTGCACCTCGGATGACCCTGAGAGCATCGCATCCTTCGCCGGTGGCGGCTACGAGTGCGCGGGCGGCCTGTCCGACCTGCTCGCAAACGCCGACCTAGTCGTCGACTGCTCCCCGGGGAAGCAGGGCGATGAGAACCTCGCCAAGTACCGCGCAGTCGGAGTCAAGGCGATCTTCCAAGGCGGCGAGAAGCACGCGCTCACCGGTCTCTCGTACTCATCCTCCGCCAACCACGCGGCGAACCTCAATGCCGATGCCACACGCGTCGTCTCGTGCAACACGACCGGGCTGTCGCGCACGCTGGTCCCGCTTCACGACCACTGCGGCTCGCTGAAGGTGGAGTGCACGATGATCCGTCGCGCCGCCGACCCAGGCGATTCCAAGAAGGGGCCGATCAATGCCATCAAGCCGGTGCTGAAGGTGCCGAGCCACCACGGCCCGGACGTGAAGACGGTCAAGCCGGAGATCGAGATCAACTCGCTCGCCGTGGCGGTGCCGACCACCATCATGCACGTGCACGCCATCATCGCGGATCTCCCTGAAGGGCATGGCCTCTCCACCGAGAGCGTCATCGACCTCTGGAGGGCGCAACCACGTGTGATCGTGATGGCCGGAGAGGCGAACCGCCTGACCACCACCGCCGAGGTGATGGAGATGGCGCGCGACATCGGGCGCAAGTGGGGAGACCTGCACGAGATCTTCGTCTGGGAGGACGGGGTGAGCCTGCAGGGCGACCGCCTCTACTACTTCCAGGCGATTCACCAGGAGAGCGACGTCATCCCCGAGAACGTCGACGCCATTCGGGCGTTGATGGGAACCGAGTCGGATTGGCGCGCTTCAGTCGCGAGGACCGATGCAGCCATCTCAGCCTACTACAACCTCTGAGAGCGATGATAATGGGACGCTCTATGAGCGTCAAGCATCAAAAGGGAAGCGCGGGTCGAGCGGCGCATGAGTAAAGCGTCGCTGTCGCCTCTGCTCGTCCTGCTGCTGCTCACCACCTCGTGGGCAGCTGCGTTCTCCACAGTCGATGCCCAGCCCGCTCGACTTCCCCAAGAGGAATCAGTGGATTGGACGGCATCTGAAGCAGCGGAGCACTGGTTCGCAACCGAACCGGTGCGAATGCTCGAGACGGGGATCACCCCCAGCAGCGGCATCGTCTCCACTGTGCTCGGCGAGTTCGACCCCCTCACCGAGGAAGTTCCCGAACCGCCTCAGCCATTCCGTGATTCGCTGGATGTCGAGGCCACCCGTCTGCTCATCGTCCAACTGGTCGAGCACGACCATGCCACCATCGAAGAGTTGTGCGCCCAACATGGGATGTCCGACCTCGATCACATTCCCGACTCGGCCTATCTCCTCAGACTTCCTGACGATGCCGGCGCGGCCGCCGCCGCTGTCGAGGCGATCGACGACGATCCACGCATCCGTTGGTGGGGGGTGCAGCACCCGGGATGGAGATTGCAGCCAGCCCTCCTCGAAGCGAGCATCGCCGCCCTCGCAGGTCAACCGGTCCCACCGCTCGATGTCGACCTCACCATTGCAAGCGATGTCGGGGAAGCCGGTGTTCCCGCACTGATCGCTGACCTCGAACTCACCTCTGCCGAGATGGTTCGCTGTGATGCTTGGCTCTGTCAGGTGCGCGGCATCGACGCCGCATGGCTTCCCGTGTTGGCGCGGGATGGCCGGATCCTGTTCACCGAGGCACACTCACCGATCGGCATCTCGAACAACTACGCTCGCAACCTGGCGCGCATCGACACCGTGGTGAACAACTGGAACGGCGGGCTCGACGGCACCGGCGAGGTGGTCGGCATCTCGGATACCGGGCTCGACGCCGACCACGGGGACTTCACCAACAGGGTGCGGAACATCTACAACAACTTCGGACCGGACAACTCGGCGGCCGACAGCAACAGCGGGCACGGCACCCACATCTCCGGGACGTTGGTAGGGGATGGCAGTGGGGATTCATCCACTGTGGGCATGGCCCCGGAGACGACCTTCCACTTCTACCAGCTCGAGCACGACCAGTCAGGCCAGATGGCGCGCTACGGCTCGCTCTACAGCATGTTCCTGCACTCTTTCCAGCAGTCGGCACACGTGCAGAGCAACTCCTGGGGTGCACAGAGTTCGGGTGGCCAGTACACTTCGGACAGCCGTTCCGCGGATTCGTTCATGGATGACTACAGCACGCTGCTGGTGCTGTTCGCCGGAGGCAACGAGGGAGCACAGGGCTCTTCGTCGGTCTCCCCGCCGTCAACGGCGAAGAACGTCATCTCTGTGGGCGCCTCGACCACCGGCAGGCCGGGAACGACTTCGGCGGGTCAGGTAGCCTCGTTCTCCAGTCAGGGAAGCACCCTCGACGGCCGAATCAAGCCGGACATCGTCGCCCCGGGAGTCCAGATATGCTCCGCTCGCGCCGACGAGGCACAGTTCCCGGCTGGCCCCTCTTGCTCGAGCGCTCGTCATTCGAGCAACAACCCGTTGTACATGTCCGCCGACGGCTCATCAGCATCGACACCTGTCGTCGCCGGTGCCTCCGTGCTGGTGCGCCAGTTCCTGCGCGAAGAGAAATCGATTAACTCAGCGCGCAGCGACCTGGTCAAGGCGATCCTCATCAACGGGGCGCTGGACATGGGCAGCGCCGACATCCCCAACCAGTACGAGGGCTGGGGTCAGCTCGACCTGGAGCGAAGCATCTACCCGCACAGCGGCATTCTGGCGCTGAACACGTTCTTCGATTACAACCAGACGCTCTATCCCGGTTATTCCTATCTCTACACATACGACCTCGACGGCTCCTACGGAGTCAGCATCACCCTCGTGTGGAACGACCGCGAAGGTTCGGCTTCAGCCTCTCAATCAAGCCCACGCCTGGTCACCGACCTCGACCTCATGGTGACCGCGCCGGACGGAACGGTGTACCTTGGGAACAGCTTCCTCAACGGCTTCTCCACCACCGGGGGGAGTTCAGACACCCTGAACAACGTCGAGCGTGTGAAACTGGGCAGCACCCAGTCAGGGAACTGGAGCGTACAGGTGAGCAATTCCGGGGGCAACCAGCAGGGTTTCGCCATCGTCGTCACCGGCATGGGGGCGGAGAACCAGGTGAGCGACCTCACCGTCATGTCCTCCAGTCTGTGGTGCAGCGTCTCGGAGCCCTTGGAGGGTGACTTGCTGCTGCTCGGGGCGACGTGGGTGAACCAGGCGCCCGCCACCACCTCGTCCTACAGGGTGACGGTCGAGGACCTGACGCAGGGAGGATTGCTGCTGCGCAACGAGACCCGCGGCCCGCTCGCCGGCGGCTCCTCAGACTCGATCGTGTTCACTCACACCTTCAGCACGACAGGTATCCACCATCTGCAACTGACCTTGGATGTTGATGACGATGTACCCGAGCCGAACGACCAGTTCAGCGGGACGAACAACAACGTCTACTCCATCTACCTCAACGTCAGCGCCATCGGCGTCCGCCTGACCCCCTACCTCGTGAGCGGTCAACTTCCCATTGGGGATGCTGAACTCATCCAGGCCTCCTAGCGCGTTCTCGACCCGACAGTGGGTGATTCGGTGAACTTCCAGATGCTGCTCGCCAACGAGGGGACGAGCACCGAGGAGATCGACCTGCGCGTCTCGACGGTGCAGTACCTCCGTCCTGATGGCGTCTACGATGCACCTGAGGATGAATGGCTGCGCTTCCTGTCGCTGGGTCCGTTCTACCAGCTCGACCCGCTCGGAGGTGTCAATGACAGCATCGTGCTGACGATCACCCTGCGCGATGAGTCCGCCGACCTCAATGCCACCCCCTACCCGCGGTTCCCGCTGCCGGGAACATACATCGTCGACGTGAGCGCGTGGTATCGCTCGAACTCGGTGGTGCAGCACACGGTCCGTTTGACTGTCGTGGTCGAGCGCGAGGAGCTGATCTACACCGTGCTCGCCGGCACATCAGGACTCGGCGCCAGACCCGGACATGGGGCCCTGTTCTCGCTCTCGGTGCTCAACCTCGGGAACGGTCCATCGGTCTACAACATCTCATGCGAGACCCCCAACCGCTGGTCCGTTGAACTGGGTGATGGGAACTCGTCCTCGCTCACGCTGGAGCCGCTGGCGCGTCTGCAGTTCCTGCCGGTGACCGTGCGGGTGAACGTGCCGCCGGTGGTCGACGGTCTGCCAGCGGCTGGAACCAAGGAACCGATATCCTGCACGACGACGCATACGGGAGCCAGCGGAATGTCCACGGTTGAAACAACCGAGGTCGAAGTGTTCGTCAGCCAGGAGTTCACCGTCGATCTGTACTCGTCGACCGGGGTGCCCGTCGGCGTGTGGGGCAACGCCTTGGACGAGGCTGTGATCGATGGCCAACGCCTGAACCTCACGCTCGATATCGTCAACAAGGGCAACGTCCCGCTTGAACTCGATGTCACCGTCACGCCCGAACAGACCACGTGGCCGCTCGGACTGTTCTGCGGAGCGCAGGACGCCCCTCGCTCTCTTGAGATCTCCATCGCGCCGGGGGCGGGTGCGTACTGTCGCATCGAGGTGCAGGTCCCACAGGTGGTCGCCGATGGGTCACAGAACGAAGTGATCGTGAGGACGCAGTTGAGCGCGGGCGAGTTCATCCAGAATCGAACGACGTTGGTGGTCGAGGAGAGGCCTGACCTTGAGTTGTCAGCACCTGAGTCAGGGCTCGTGTCGGTGACGCTCGGCTCGTTGTCAACCACTTCCTTCACTGTGGAGAACACTGGCAACACCGCTCTCACGCTAGCATGGGAGACGGGTAGCGTCCCTGAAGGATGGAGCGTCGGATTCCACCAACTGCCACCTGGTGACTTGGGCATGCATCGCCAGGAGTACGTGGTTGTCAGCGTCGTGTTGCCTCCGGCGACCGCGGCGGGGATCCAGTCAGCGAACATACCGGTGATCGTCACTGGGACGACACCGGGCGGAGACGAGGTCGTTCGCTCGGCGCAGGTCGGCGTCGAAGTGCTCCCGACAGCATGGGTGAACCTGAGCACCGATCGTCGCGAGTTCCATCAAATCGTCCCTGGAGAGGCGCAGCAAGGCAACCTGACGGTCAGCAACCAGGGTAACGTTCCTTGCCGCGTCGACCTCAGCGTGGTCGCTCCAGAGGGTTGGACTGTCGACCTCACCCAGTCGATGTTCCAAGTGCTGCAACCGGGTGAGAGCAGCATCGTTCCGTTCACTGTGACCGTTGAACGGGGCGCGGACGGAGGCCCCCTTGAACTGATGATCAATGCCACCACCACCGCTGCTGCAGGCATACCGACCATCGATTCCAGCCTGACCCTCTCCTCCTCATCTTCTGAACTGGTGCACGATGGCGGTCTGTTCACCTACTTGGATGACGTCGGCGTTCCCTCGTGGGTCATCGGACTGGCGGCATTCCTGCTGATGCTGTTCCTCGTCGGTGGGTTCATGATGCTGCGCCGCTCTTCTGTATCGGTGGATCCCGGCGAGGAGATCATCTTAGCGGGCATGGGTGGTCTCGGGAGTTTCGAACAGCGCCGCCAGGCTGCACTCGATACGGGTTCGATGAAGGTGGATCATGTATCGGGGGCCGTGGGCTCCGATGAGATCCAAGAGGCGCTTGACGCCGCCAACCTCGTCCCGAAATTATCGGTCCCCAAGCCTCCGGGG
>CATMIM010000031.1 GCA_950068635.1 uncultured Candidatus Poseidoniales archaeon | reverse complement strand
ATAGGAGTGCACATCCACGGAGCCATAGGCGACAACGCGCTCACGATCGAGGTGGGAAGCGGTGGCAAGCATACCGAGCAGATCCGCGCTGCCAAGGAAGCACGCGATGCAGCCATCGAGAAGATGACTCCTGGAACACCATGGCACGAGGTGGGCGCGGCAGCGCAGCAGGCGTCGAAGGATGCCGGGTTCGAGCCGATCGTCAACCTGTGCGGACACGAGTTGAAGATGTGGGATCTGCATGCCGGTACATCGGTACCGTCGTACGCCTGCGGTCCGGACCACCCACAGTTCAAGGGAACCGTTCAGGAAGGAAGCATATTCGCCGTCGAGCCGTTCAACACGACTGGCAGTTCGGGAATGGTGGAGAACATCCCACCACGCGATTCGAGCAACATCTGGAGGGTGACCGGTGACATCTCGATCAAGAAAGCCCTCGCCAAAGGGAAGCTGAAACCCCTGGGTGCGACGATCGCACGCTACATCGAGGACAGATACCACACCCTTCCGTTCGCCGAGCGCTGGGCCTTCCCCCTGCTCGAGAAGCCGTTCCCCACCGAAGGCGAGGAGAGCCGCCAAAGCAAGTGGGACGCGTTGGTCAAGAAACTCATGAGCATCCGTTTCCTGGAAACCTACCACGCGCTGAGATGCGCGGACGGGGGGATGATCGGACAGTACGAACACACTGTCTGGATCTCCCCGAGCGGCCCTGAAGTGCTCACCATCGAGTGAAACCCTATGGATAGTCGAGTGAAAACACACAGTAGCGCGGAAAAATCCCCCGAAATCAGGGGAAATCGGGGGGGAAATATTCGTTTTTCGCTTGAAAACTTTTATGCGCCGCCAATTAGTGCACGATATCGAACAGGGCTGTTGAGTAGTTCTTCGTCGAGTGTGCATCCCATCCCCTCTACGCTGGCTCTCTCACCCTGTTCACCTTCTGCGGGTTCGGCCGTCAGGCTGTAAATCCAATCAGATTCTCTTTCGCGCGCGCCGGGAGTCATCGTCACCACGAGTCGGATCTTGTGAGGTGAGCAGCGAAATCTCCAATGATGATTAATTGAATAATATAGAGCAATCAATAACAGCATACAAATGGAACGTACCAACGCGGTCCGGGTAGTGTGAAGAGAGTTGCCGATAAATTATCAATCGTATATTCACTTCAGTGCAGTGCAACGGTTAGAAGCGCTCGTTTTTGATTCAGTCCGGTGACAATATTAATATCAATAGCCACCCTACCGAGGGAAGCCCCTCTGGGGCAGTGAGGACTGAAAATGAAGAATGAAATGAAGAATGAGCAGGCAGTGAGCCCGGTCATCGCGACCATCCTGATGGTAGCGATCACCGTGGTGCTCGCAGGTGTGCTGTACGTCTGGGCCAACAACTTGGCCGCTGAGGGAACTGATACCCAAACGCAGACGCTGAACACCTACGACGCCGATGACGCGAACGCCGACGCGAGCACTGGAACGACGGACATCTTGATCCGTCTCCAGATGACTGGAAAAGACACCCTGAGCTGGACCTTTACGAAGATCCAGCTGTCAGTGGGTGACACCGTGCACAAGTGCACCGTGGGCGGCGGGGACGCATGTACGATCTCGCAGCAAGGCGGCGACAACGGTAACGCTTGGGAGCCCGGGGAGTTCGTCTTCCTGAGCGAGAGCGGAACTGACATCTGCAGCGACGTTGGATGCAACGTCGGCATCTCGGTGACCTACAACGGTAACACCGTGGCCGGCGATGGCGCCGCAGTCGTTGACTGAGCAGATATCTGCCTGAACATCAACAACACAAGACAAGCAAACCGCGCCTCTCAGGGGCGCCCTCCGGGGCGCCCCTGGGGGGCCTTTTTTTCGTTTCAGGCTGGCAGCAGATTCAGTCTGACCTCTGGTCGAACATGCTGATGGACTCACGGACCTCTTGCACGGGCTGCCAGACGTGCGAGGGTGTGCCAGAGAGGATGCGCAGGTGTACCCAGAACAGGACCCACATGGCGTGAATGAACGAGAGCACGGGGGCATGGATGGTCCTCCACCGGTTCGGTTGGATACCGTCGACGAGCCAACTGATGGCGAACAATGCCAGCAATCCGAGATCGAGCACCAGCAGGAGGTAATCCATACCGTCCGGTGGAGCGGCTGCGTAGAGCGGTGCGCACATCAGGGCGACTCCACATGCGAGGGCAGCGAGCACGAAGAACGGCATCTTGACGTGGCTGAAGAACAGCGAGCGCATGATGCGCGGCATCGACCCCATGTCCCGCGAGAACATCAGGCCATTGTTACGCCAGAGGTGTCGCACGAGACCTTGGGCTCGCCGTACCCTCTGCAGATGCATGCCCTTCAGGGAGGTTGGAGTCGCTTCAAAGAAGCGTAGCTCGGAGTCGTGGATCGCCCTCAATCCCTGCCTGCGAACTTCGATGGCGAGTTGTGAGTCGTCGGCGTTCGCTCCTTCGAGCACTCCTGCTGTAATCGCACTGCGCCTGTAAGCGGCGAGGGAGCCGTCGAAGATCGGAGTCGAATCGCAGCGGCTCTCCGCCTCGCGCGAGCGGTTGTAGAACGTGCGGTAGGCATCCGAACCCGTATGCAGCTCGCCATCCGGCCCGAGCGGGTTCTGCCGACCGCAGACCGCCCCGATGTCAGGATTGCTGAACCAGCGACCAACCCTCTCCAGAGCGCCTTTCGCCAGTCGGGAATCGGCGTCGGAGAGCATTATGACCTCCGATTCGGCGGAAGCTTCGGACAATCCCAGGTTGACTCCGGCTGACTTGCCGGTCATGCCACCGGTGGAGAGGCAACGGATCAGCGGCCCCAGATCGTCGTCCTTCTGCTTCCAATCCTCGACGAGGGACAACGTCCGGTCGGTAGAACCGGTGTCGACGACGAGCACCTCGAGCAGATCGCGTGGGTAATCCTGTTTGGAGAGGTCGGCCAACTTGCCCTCGATGACCTCGGCTTCGTCAAGCACACAGACGATGATGGTCATCTGCGGGAGCTCGCCTGCGCTCGCGGGAGGACAACTGGGCATAGGATAGCGCGCGATCCAACTTCGGTTGCGCCAGTCCTGTGCCAAGAATGGGATGCATGCGAGCGCGCCGAACAGGATCTGCCCCCATGCGAACCACTCCGTCGGGCTCACGTTGCCACCCCCGCCATCACCTGCTGGTAGAGGTTCGCCCAACGGGCTCCGATGACCTCGGGTGTCTGGTCGGCGACCGCCGCAGGTGCCGCCATGCACATCTGCCGCCACCCCTGCTCATCGTCCAAGATGGCGGCGATGGCGTCCGCCCACACCCGCGCGTCCAACTGCGGAACGATGCTGCCGCCTCCGCCGAGGATGCCCGCGCACGCCGGTGAGGCGAGCACGGGCAGCCCGCACGAGAGCGCCTCCATGGCGACCACGGGCATGCCTTCGAACTCGGACGGGATGAGCAGCAGCCCGGCCCCTCGCAGAAGTTCCCCCTTCTCAAAGGCGGTCATCCAACCATGCGCATGAATGCCATCTTCAGGATCGATGCCCCTCACCCAAGGGTGGTTTGGCTCAAGGCTCAGATGCAGGTTCACCTCCCGTCCCTCCTCCCTCATCCTGAGAGTCGCGGAGATGGCCAGACGATGTCCCTTGATCGGACTCGCGCGGGCGAGCAGCAGCAGTTTACCCGGGTCGCGGGAATCCGGGTCGACCAGGTCGAGCGCAGGGGCGGGAGAGCCGATGACCGCGGCATCTGGTGGAAGAGCGATGAGATCGCGGTGAGCGGGCGTCAACGCGACCGGGGTGACCGAAGGGTGAGCGCACAAATCCCGAAATCGCTTGCCGTTGAGCGACGAGCGGTCGATGAAACGGTGGAAGTCGCCCGAATGCACTTGCAGCACCACCGGCAGACCGGCGGCTAGAGAGATAGCCACGACTCGGCGTTTACGCCACCACGAGTAGCGGGTGGCGGTGTGCACGTGCACGAGGTCCGGTGGATCGTCTCTCAGGCGACGCACCAACTCCCTCCGCCCCTTCCTCCATGCGAACCACTTGGATGGCGATGAGCCGTCCACGTGGGTTCCGATGACCTCAGTCGACCATCCCGGAGGCGGATTCACCAGATGATGTCGAATCGTCGACTGCATGCCGCCGCGGCTCTCGACGGGCCCGACGTGCAGCACCGTGGGGGACATGCAAGGGGGCCTCGACCGGTGGAGATGCCCGCCACAGGGATATAGGGAACGCACGATGCAGCCGCTGTGCACCTGCTCTGGGTCACCGCTCGGCGGTTCGGCGAGGATCTGCCGCAGAGGACGCAACTCGAGGTGGCGCGGGCTCTGATGGCACGCGGGTGGCGCGTCACCTTCGTTGCTCCGAACAGCGACATCGCTGCATCTGTGGTTGAGAAGGTGGGCGCGGGATTCGTCGGCGTGAACCGTTCGCGGACAGGTGGATTTGGCTGGTTGACATTCGGCCGCAGCCTCAAGAGAACTCTACCTGCAACCTTGGCTGCCGGTGACTTCGATGTGGCACTGGTCGGCTGGCAGGGCGTTGCCGGGAGTCACAGGGAGCTGCGGGCGAGCGCCACTCCGTGGCTGCTCGTCGACCGCGGTCCACCGGTGTTCTCCAGCATCCTGGGGAGGCTGCAGCGTTGGGAGTACAAGCGCGCATGGGGCCTGACCGCATCTTCATCCGGATGCGTGGTCAAGTCAGAGGCGCTCGCAGACTGGGCTCGGGCGAAGACGAACTGCCCCGAACCGATGACCCTGATGCCTGCGGGTGTCGACCTCGAGCGCTTCCAAGTGGGCGAAGGCAGTGATTCCTCGACCATCATCTACCACGGACGGCTCGACTCCGAGCGCAACGTCTCGTTGCTCGTGGACATCGGAGATGAGTTGGTGGCGCGCGGACATGAACTGAAGATGCACCTCATCGGCGCCGGCAACGCGTGGGGTTCGCTGGCGAAGTCTGCACGCGACAGGGATTGGCTCATGCTCTCAGCGGCGATCTCTCCCGAGGATATCCCCGCGGTTCTGGCCGTCGCGGACGTGGGCCTGTTCCCCCTCCCAGACTCTCCGCAATGGCGGGTCGCGAGTGCGCTGAAGATCCGCGAGTGGGCCGCCTGCGGACTTCCGGTGGTCGCCTCGGACATCGAATCACATCGCTCCCTCGGTGAGCGGGAATGGCTGCGACTGCTGCCGGCGGGCTCACCTCCCGACGCCTGGGGTGAGGCTGTGCTGGCGGTGTTGGCCGAGCGTGCTGAACTGGGCAGGAAGGCGCGGCGTGACGCGAAGGCGGAGTTCAGTTGGGAGATGGCGACCGAGGCACTGCACGAGCATCTGCTGGAGTTGGCAGGTGCTTGAATGGCTGGCAGGAAGGTGATGCCGCAACGGGACACGCTGTGGCTCTCCGGTGCTGATGCCGTCAATCTCCTGTTCGGTATCGTGATTCACGTCGTGCTCACGCGCGCGCTGTTGAGTGACGAATACGGGACCTTCATCCTCCTGCTCGACTTCTTCCATGTCTGCGTCATCCTCGTCGACCTCGGGCTCCCCACGCTCATCGGGCGCGATGGCGAGAGACTCGGCTCGAGACTGAACAGGGTTCTGGGCAAGGTCAGCCGCATCCAGGCGAGTCTGCTCGTCGTTGGCTGCGTCATGTTCGCATATGTCGGGTTCAACCTGTTCGGTGGTTGGATCGCACCGGCCTTCCTGCTCTCTCTCGGAGCGGGGATGCAGGTGTTAGCATACGCCCACCGGGCGGCACTGCGCGCCCTCGGCGAGGCGCGGCTGGAGGCGCTCGTGCGCATCATCGATCGCGGTGTGGTGGCGCTGCTCATGGTGATCTGGGCGAACGACCTGTTCGAGTTCGCCGTGGCCACCCTGCTCGGTCCGACATGCGCCTTCCTGACGGCAGTGTCGATCTACTGGGTGAAGGTGGCACCGCGGCTGGCCGAGCCGGAGGAGACCGTTCCCGAGACCGCCGAGATGGAGATGGGCGACATGGTTCGAGCAGGACTGCCGTTCCTGCTCGCATCGGCGGCGTTGGTGGTCAACGTGCGCGTCGAGAAGCTGCTGCTCGGTCTGATGACCACGCCCGAGGACGTGGCGGTGTTCCAGATCGCCTGGCTCGGTTTCATCGCCGGCTACGGGCCGATCCTGTCACTGCGTGCCGTGCTGCTCTCATGGTTCGGAGAGGTGCGCGACGATCTGGAGCGTCTGGCTCATCGCTACAAACGGGCGTTATTCGCCTGTGCGATCCTCTGTCCTGTAGGTGGCTTGATCGCGCTCGGAGCCGGACCGTTCGCCTTCGAGGCACTGTTTCCAGAGTATGCCGATGATGTGAAGAGACCATTCTACGGGCTGATGCTGGTCTGGCTGTTCCAAGCGATGGCCAGCCCGTCGCTCGCCATCATCCAGGTCGGAAAGCGACCGTGGAACTACACCCGCATCCTGTGGGCGGGCATCGTCATCGACATCCTGCTCTGTCTGTGGTTGATTCCGACCCAGCCTGACCCGGTCGCAGGTGCTGTTGTCGCGGCGTGCCTCGCATCGCTGTTCGTGTTCGCAGTCTCGTTCACTGGTTTCGCCAGAAGCGAATTGAAGCCCGCGACCGTGTGAAGCGGCTCAGGTCCCTTCGGCGAGCATCTGCTGCAACTCACCGGATTCGAACATCTCGAGGGCGAGGTCGGAGCCGCCGATGAGCTCACCGTGCACGTAGCACTGCGGCATCGTGGGGAAGTCGGACCACTCACAGACGGCGGGAATGGCGCGCGGGTCGGACAGGATGTCCACCGATACGAATGACTCTTCCAGTTGCTGATAGACCGTCGAGGCGCGGGCTGAAAAGCCACACTGCGGCTGTTCAGGTGTCCCCTTCATGAACAGCACCAGTCGGTTGCCGTTCACCAGTTCATCCAGCTCTTCTGGGGTCCAGTTGAATTCACTCATCCGCTCACCTCACTCCTCGCTGGGTCTGCGCACGTGTATACCCACGAAATCATCCTGTTGGTGCGGGTGGAATGACTGGTCTCCCTCATTCTCCGCCGCTTGTTCGGGTGTCCAGCACTTCAGGTCGAGCGCGTGCACGACGTTTCCCTCGATGTACTGCTTGAAGTGCGACAGGATGGGACGCTGGCGCGGCAAGGGGCGCATACCCTCGAAGGAGGGGTCGACCACCATGACGAACCAGTGGTCGCCGTTTCCCGTCAGGTCGGTGCACTCGATCTTGGCATCCGGGTAGACCTGCCTCACCTCAGTTTCGACCCAAGCTGCATCGACCATCAGCACACCTCGGACTTCGTCCGGCTGCTGGGGGCTTTCAACCCTCGTTCGCACAGACGCTGACTATTCTGACAGCGCGGCATCGAACTCCGCGAGGTTCTCGGCGATCGTCCCCTTGTCGTTGATGAGGCCCGAGCCGACCACGGACACCTCGATGCCCCAGTCGCGCACCAGCGCGATGTTGTGTGACTTGATGCCGCCGTCGATCATCAACTTGCATTGACGACCGCCCGCGGATATCTGGGCGTCGATGGCTGCTCGCAATGCGCGCACCTTGTCCTCTACTTCAGGCATGAACGACTGGCCCCCCTTGCCCGGGACGACCGACATCACCAGCACGAGATCGAGATCGGGGAGCAACGGTAGGACATCATCGATGGAAGTGGCGGGGTTGAACACCAAGCCTGCCTGACAGTCTGCACCATGCAACTTCTCGATGAGCGCCGGGAAGTCGGCGACCGCTTCGATGTGGGGGATGACGAGGTCGACGCCGGCGGCCACGTACTGGTCCCAGTTCTCCTCGGCGTTGGTCACCATCAGATGACAGTCGATGAACACGTCATCACCGAGTCGGTCACGAATGGAACGGACCACGGCAGGCCCGAAAGTGATCGTCTTGTTCACGACCCAGTTGCCATCCATCACGTCGAGGTGGATCCACTCTATGCCTGCAGCGACCGCCTCATCGAGGGTCTCACCCAACCGACAGAAATCGGCGGTCAGGATGCTCGGGCAGATGATCACGCGCTCACTCCCCTGACATGGCCCAGAGCCCGCCGGTTCTCAAGCATTGCATACCCCCACGCACCTAGGATGCGCTGCTCCTCGACGGCAGGTTGATAGGACTGCTTGACAGGGTTCTGCGTCTGCGGAGAGATTGACATGGCTGGCGAGATTCTAGAGACTTCGGATGCGACTTTTGATGAGGTGACAGGGGCCGGCGGATGGGTGCTGGTGGACTTCTGGGCGCCGTGGTGCGGACCATGCAAGGCGATCGCCCCGGTGCTCGAGCAACTGGTGGCCGAGAGAGACGATCTGACGATCGCCAAGGTGAACGTGGACAACAATCCCACCTCACCCGGACGCTTCGGAGTGCGCGGCATCCCGACCCTCGTGCTGTTCAACGACGGGCAGGTGGTCGACCAGATGACCGGCGCCAAGAGCAAGGACGGATTCGACGACTGGCTCGACAGGCACATGTCCTGATCTCGTTGTAAGCGACGACAGGATTCTCATACTTCGAGCGCGGCTTCAAGCTTCGCCTTGCGCTCGTCCATCGCCTCGCCGACCTCTCTCAAGAGTCGCTC
>CATMIM010000030.1 GCA_950068635.1 uncultured Candidatus Poseidoniales archaeon | reverse complement strand
GAACTCTGGAACGAACCAACGTCCCATCCCCACATCGACATGCGACATGATCCGTTCCCTGGCGCTGGGGTCGTCCGTCCAGCGCGCTATCAACGGCTTTCCCGGCCGTGCGATCGCCGCCTTCTCAGCGGCGATCTCGGCAAGCGTCTCACCGAGCACGTCGGTATGTTCGAGAGAGAGAGAGGTCAGCATGCAGATCTCGGCCTGAACCAACCGCGTGGCATCCAGTCTTCCGCCCAATCCGGTCTCGACGACCGCCCATTCCACATTCTCCGCGGCGAACTCCAGCATCGCAACGAGGAAGGTGACCTCGTAGTACGTCGGCTCCAGCGCCGATGACTCGTCGGCGGCTCGTCTGACGTGCGAGAGGTGGTCGGTGAACCGTCGCTCTGGGATCAGTCGGCCATCGATGCGCACCCGCTCCTCGACACGACAGAGGTGCGGGGAGGTGAACAGTCCGACGCGCAGTCCATTCCCACTCAGAAGGCGAGAGAGCATGGCGCAGGTCGACCCCTTTCCATTGCTGCCCGCCACATGGATGGCTGGGAAGGATAGCTGCGGATCCCCGAGTCTGCCGAGCATCTCGCGTGTGATGTCCAGCCCGAGTCGCATCCCTAGCCCCTTGGTGTTCTCAAGCCAGTCACGGGTGGAAACGGCTTCCGCATCCATGATTCAACCCCCTCCTCGGCTCACGCCGACGTGGGTCAGGATGAAATGGGCTTCGCGGCTCGCCCGTCCGATGGCAAACGAGGCTGGTACCGAGGTTGCGCGCTCCAAAGGAGCGCCCACACACATGGAACTGGTGATTCGAGCGCTCGCCTCACAGTGGCAGTCGATGCTGACCATGGCGCTGATGTTCACCGTCACCATCCTCATCTCCATCTGGATCCAGCCCTACCACGACCGACCCGAATCACGGGCATTCGGAGACGCAGGCACGACCAAGGCGGGCTGGCTGGCCATCGAGTTCCTCGCCATCCTGGTGTTCACCGCCATCATCCTCTGGCTGGCGAAGAAGAAACTCGACTGGATCATCAAATGGGGAGTGCTGTTCATCCTGTGGATCGCGCTCTCGTTCGCGCTCGTGCCCATCGCCTCGTTCATGATGGACGCTGAAGAGCAGCCGTTCGCCTTCCGCGACGAGCCGGGTGCGGGCGAGATGCTCTGGGTTTCCGACGAGGCGAATTCGTTCATCGTTGACAACGGCACGCATCTGCTGATGTTCTCCGATGTCGGCGGACTAGAGACGGGTACCGTAGGCTGGGCGGGCGCGACGCCGGTGTGGGAGCATGAGATACCCAATGAGGGCAACGAGAGCCACACCCGTCGCATCGTTCCCGGTCCTGACGTGTTCACCTACTGCGATGAGTCGAAGTGGATGCGGCTCGATGCGAATGATGGCAGCCTGATCGCCAACGGCACCGACCCGTGCGAGATCAGCTTCTCCTCCGCCGGACTCGACTGGATGATCTACAGCCAGGACATTCTCTACATGGACGACCCCTCTCGAAGTTACCAAGCGAATCACAACATGGTCTGGATGATGCCGGACAACTTCGACGGCCGCGAGTTTCTGCTCGGCCGCACGCTCACCGACGACAGCATGCTGCTCGTGGCGGAGCGCTGGGCGGGCGTGATAGAACTTGAAGACGAGCAGCACGACCAAGGATTCGGCGATGTCGACGTAACCGTGCTCTGGGAGTTCTCACCCGAAACAGATGTTCGCTTCACCGCCGCCACCTTCGGCCACTCACCTTGGTCCGGCATCAACTGGTTCGATGCTGAGGACACCGACCGGCTGCTCATCATCGGCAGCGACTCAGGGAAGTTGAACGGGTTCACCTGGAACGGCTCAGGGATGGAGAACGAGGAGCACATGGCGTTCAACGAGCGCGAAGCATTCGACGGGCCGATTCGCGGCGTGATGCTGGCGGACGACTGGCGTGACGGCCAACCGAACCTGTGGGTCGTGGACGGCGACCGGATGCGCATGTTCTCTGGATCGTGGATGGTCGAGGAGTTGACCGTCGGCGCGCCCGCGGGCGAAGGTGTGGTGGGTCTGAGCCTGCACACAGTCCTCAACGAGGCGTGGGCGGAGGTCGGATACGAGGACGGAGTGGTGATCTTCGCCGAGAGCGAGGGCTGGCACAGCGGGGTTGCGCACACGCCGGCGACCGAACCGGCGTACATCTTCGTGGACGAATCGGGGTATCTCATCGGCTTCCTCAACTGGTCGTGGATCGTCGCCATCGTGCTCTCTGTCGTGCTGATGGTGCTGCTCACCCTCTATCCTGAGTGGTATGTAGTGAACACCGTCGGCATCCTCACCGGGGCTGGAGTGATCACCATCCTCGGGGTCTCCTTCGTGCCCACGCTGATCCTCTTCTTCATGGTCGCCGCCGCCGTCTACGACGCCTATGCGGTCTACCGCTCGAAGCACATGCTCGACCTCGCCGACACGATGATCGGGCTGAAACTTCCCATACTGCTGGTCGCTCCACAGGGCAAGGGGTACTCGTTCCTCGAGGAGGGGGCTGATGTCATGAGCGCCGCCGATGACGGTGGTCCGGGCATGGAAGCGGGCGCCGTCCCGATGAAGCCGCTGCCACAGGCTGAAAGCAAGAGCGGTGACGCTCTGTTCATGGGACTGGGGGACGTCATCTTCCCAGGGATGCTGGTCATCTCAGCGCTGACGTTCCTACCCGAAGGCGCAGGTTGGTTCGGCATGAGCCTCGCGCTGACGACCAGCGTGGGAACGCTCATTGGCGGCCTTGTAGGTTACTTCGTGCTGATGACCTACGTGGCGATGGGTCGGCCACAGGCCGGCCTGCCGCTCTTGAACGGAGGTTCGATCCTAGGGTATCTGGTCGCTGGGGTAATCCTGGCGGGCAGCGGCGCCCTCTCATTCGGCATCTCCTTATTCTGACGGCGGCGTCTGATTGAAGGGGTGTCACGCCTCGCAGGCCGCATACATGCTGGACATGCGCCTGTTCCGCGACCACGCAGATGTCATTCGCGCCGACCACGCCAAGCGCGGCCTGACGACGGAGAGCATCGACCGAGTGCTCGAACTTGACGCCGCGTGGAAGAAGGCCCGCTACGACGCGGACCAGTTGCGCAAGCAGCGAAACCAAGCGGCTCGCGGCATCGCCGAGGCGAAGAAAGGGGGCGACACCGAAGGTGCCGAGCGCATCATATCCGAGGTCGCCGAACTCGGGGCCAACATCGAGTCTCTGGGTCAGCGGGCCGACGAGTTGGAGTCGGAACGGGACGCACTCAGGATGCGCATACCGAACGTGCTCCACGATGCGGTGCCCGTCGGTCCGGACAGCACTGGGAACACCCGACATTCGCTGCACGGAGAGAAGCCGAAGTTCGACTTCGAGCCGCGCACGCACAACGAGATCGCGGAGATGAACAACTGGGTGGAACTGGCGCGGGCCGCGAAGATCACGGGCAGCCGGTTCTACTTCCTCAAAGGAGATCTGGCGCGGCTGGAGATGGCGCTGCAGCAGTTCGGTGTCGATTTCATGATAGCACGGGACTACAACTTGGTGCAGCCGCCATCGATGATGAACCGGCGCGCCTACGAGGGTGTGACCGACCTCGCCGACTTCGAGACGGTGATGTACGACGTGCAGCCGGACGGCTACTACCTGATCGCCACCAGCGAGCATCCGCTGACCGCGCTCTACATGGACGAGGTCATCGAACCGAGTCTGCTGCCGCTGAAGATGGTGGGCTCCTCACCCTGTTTCCGCCGTGAGGTGGGCGCCCATGGCCAAGCGGACAAGGGAATCTGGAGGGTCCACCAGTTCACCAAGGTCGAACAGATCGTCATCTCGCACCCCGACGACTCATGGGAATACCACGAGGAACTGCTCGCCAACGCCGTCGACATGTGGAACGCGCTCGGACTGCATTTCGAGGTGGTCAACATCTGCACTGGCGACATGGGCACCATCGCCGCCCGCAAGTACGATCTCGAGGCCTGGCTTCCCGGTGTCGGGGAGTACAAGGAGGTCGTCTCCTGCTCCAACTGCACCGATTACCAGGCGAACCGGTTGCGTATGCGCTACCGCACGCCTGACGGCAACGCGGCCGTGCACACGCTCAACTCGACGCTGGTGGCGACCAGTCGGGCGCTGGTGGCCATCGTGGAGCAGTGCCAGCTCTCTGATGGAAGGGTCGCCGTGCCCGAAGGGTTGCAGCCGTACATCGGTGGACAGGCTGTTCTCGAACCTTCCAATTGGTGACATTAATTCTCCAATTGAGAATCTGCTCTTTCATTCACTCGCGGGCGTCGACTCCCAGAGTCGACACAAACCCATGCAAATCTTATCCACGCGATGCTGGAGCCACGCCCGATGCAGCCGTCCCGCTCCGCCATCGCCCAGCCCATCATCCTCCTGCTGCTGATCTTCTCGGCACTCTCCCCGTTGGCCAACGGAGTGGCCGACTTCGGACATTCAGCCGAATCTGTGACTGAACTGCCTGCCTCGCAACCGAGCATGTTCCGTTCGGGTGGCAATCAGATCAACCTCGACCAAGGTGAATGGCTGTCAGTCAGCAACGGAACCAACTGGGAGTACGCCCGAACGATCTCAACGGCGGAAGGTGTCGACAGCCAAGGCAATCCCGTGACCTGGACGGCGGTCGGCGGGACTTTCCGCGGCGAAGCCCGATTCGGTGACACGACCCTGACACACAACCAGGATTTCGAGCGCACCTTCCTCGCCGTGCTCAATGACACAGGAGAGTGGGAATGGGCGATCGACTTCGGTGGAGACTCCAATGATGACTGGATGTCCTCGGTCGCCATCCTGCCATCAGGCGAGGTCTACGTTGCCGGTATCCTGCACGGGGCCAGCAGCAGTGGAACCTTCGGTAATCTGACCCTCAACGAGACGGGCTCGTACCTTGGACTCGTCTCCTCCGCCGGCATCTGGCAATGGGTGCTCCCGCTATCGAACATCACCGTCGATGAGGTGCGACTCGACTCGCAAGGCAACCTGTTCGTCGCCGGCGCGGTCAACCCGGGAGGAGGTTTGCGGGTGCTGAACTGGACGGTCAACCAATCAAATGCAGTCATCGTACTGAAGATGGATCCGTTCCAGAACTGGCTTTGGTACGCAACCTCGAGCGCCGAGATAGCCGACCGCGCAACCGCCATCGACGTCGACGTCAATGGTGACGCGTACATCTGCGGATTCTATCAGGAGCGTACCCATTTCGGCCAGTACAACCTCTCCAGCGGTTCAGGTTCGTACATCTACGTCGCCAAGATGGACGGTGCCACCGGCATGTGGCTGTGGGCCAACCATGAGACCAGCGGTGGCTCCGGGTCCAATCGCTGCTACGGTATATCGGTCGACGAGAACACCGGTGACGCCATCATCACCGGCAATCTACAGGGCGCTGCGACGATGGGTAACCGCATCACCTCAGTCGGTATCGGGGACTCCTTCATCGCCAAGATCGCCACCAATGGTTCGTGGGAATGGGCTAAGGAAGTAGGTGGACAGGGCAATGAGTACGGGTATGGAGTCGCCTACGGATGGAACCAGACAGCGATGGTGGTCGGCGCGTTCAGCGGCGACACCAATATCTCGGGGGTGCAACACACCAACGCAGGAGGCTACGACGGATTCGCAGCGCTGCACAACCGACAGGGCTACCCAATCGACTCGTTCAGTTCCGGCAGTCCCTACTACGACCGGATCTACGCGGTCTCCGCTGACCGGCACGGAGACTTCACCTTGGTCGGGCGCTACAACAATCAAACGCAACTCGCAGACCATTCATTGAACACCACCAGTTCGTCATCGATGTTCGTATGGCACATCTCACTCGACAGTGATGATGACGACATCATCAACAAGTTGGACAACTGTCCCGACCAGCACAATATTGGTCAGGATGATTTCGACTCCGACGGCCCAGGTGATGCCTGTGACCCTGATGACGACAACGACGGCATCCCTGACCAAGGAGACTTGTGCTCATTTGGCCTGACAGGCTGGACCTCGAGCAACATCACCGACCATGACTCGGACGGATGCCGCGACGGCGACGAGGATGACGACGACGACAATGACGCCATCGGAGACACAGACGATGACTGCGCTCGAGGAGACCTCGGTTGGACATCGAACTCCTCCACCACGGACCACGACTCCGATGGTTGCCAGGATTCCGATGAAGACCTGGATGATGATGACGATCTGGTCCTCGATACTGCGGACCAATGCGAGCGGGGCGCGCTGAACTGGACCTCAGATGCGACCAGCGACCACGATGGTGACGGCTGCCGCGATGTCGACGAGGATGACGACGATGACGGAGATCACATCGATGATGACGATGACGAATGCCGCCTCGGCATGACGGGGTGGACTTCCTTGCGCTCATCGGACTGGGATATGGACGGCTGTCGCGACGTGGACGAGGACGACGATGATGACGCAGACAACGTTCTGGATGTCGATGACGACTGCCTGATGAGCCGGGTAGAGTGGGTCTCCAACACAACCACCGACTATGACGGAGACGGCTGTGAGGACTCATACGAGGATGACGACAACGACAATGACGGGATCGTGAACCCATTCGATGACTGCTCACCCGGTGACCTGGGATGGACCTCCAACGAGAGCACAGACCTCGACGGGGATGGCTGTCGCGACGAGACGGAGGATGAGGACGACGATGGTGATACCATTCCCGATGTGTCCGACGGCTGTCCGCGCGGGGAGAATCACTGGACCTCGAGTTCGAGCTCGGACATCGATTCGGATGGCTGCCGGGACCACACAGAGGATCTCGACGACGACCAGGATGGTTCTCTCGATGACGAAGACGGTTGTCCGAGGGAGATCGGAAATTCGACCGAAGGTGGTATTCCTGGGTGCCCGGACAGCGACGGTGACGGGTGGGCGGACAGCATCGACGCCTTCCCCGAAGACCCGACGCAATGGAGTGACAGCGACGGGGATGGATTCGGCGACAACGCGCTGGGCACCGATCCCGACGACTGCCCTGAGGTCGCGGGTGACAACACGACCGCGCCGATGCGCGGCTGCCCTCCTCCCGAACCACCCCCCTTCATCCTGGACAAGGACAAACCCGACGACGGGAGTGAACTGGACGGCGAACAGGCGGGCCAAGTCCCTCAAGCTGTGATGATCCAGATCGCATGCGGAGTCCTGCTCGTGCTCATCCTGCTGCTGGGCCTCTCCTTCTGGTTGCGCAAGTCGCAATCCTAGACGATAACCGTCAGCCGGTCGCTCGGTTCTGGCGCTCAGTGGTCACCGGCTGGTTCTATCTCGATGAGCAGCGCTCCCTGATCGACCTGCGCGCCAACGTCGTGGCAGATGGCGCTCACCTTGCCGGAGACGGCAGCACAGATGCGGTTCTCCATCTTCATCGCCTCCAGCACCATCAGAGCCTGCCCCGCTTCGACCGAATCACCCTCCGCGCACATCACCGCCAGCACCTTGCCGGGCATCGGAGCGGCCAGCCCCGCGCCAGCGGTCACGGCGCGGGTCGCGCCCGGCTCTGCAACTCGGATGCACGAGACGTGACCATCGAGATGCACCCACCAGTCATCGCCTACCTTCGCCAATCTGGCCTGTCGGCGGTCGTCACCCTGCACGAGCCAGAGTGTGCCAGAATCGTCTCCCGGCTCCACCGAGGACTGGGATACATCGACCGACTCCCCGTCTCGACTCGCCGATGACAAGACCAGTCCGGCGCCTGAGCGCATCAGAGCGAGAGCCCAGCGAGATTCGCCGATGTCATCGATGAACGTCTCTCGCATCACAGCACCTCAGGGGAAACTCCTGCTCAAGGTCAGGAACGGGTTGTACGGGTCCGGGCCGACGTCATCTTCAGCCAGTGCAGCCCCCGCGGAGGTGGCCACACCTGTGCGGTGCAGAGCGAGTTGCTCGGCCGCGGCGGCGAGCAGGACGGCAGCAGGTGGTCCGGGTTCACGGTTGGCATCCGCGGACCATCCATCAGGCCAGCAGCGGGAGATGAAATCGGTCGTCGTCTCGGCGGCGGCGAACCCGGGGTGCGACACCACATCGCGCAGGAATTCGATGTTCGTGGTCGCGCCGAGCACCACGAATCGCGACAAAGCCTGCGCCATCCTCTCGATGCAAGAGGGGCGATCCTCTGCGTGCACCACCAGCTTCGCGAGCATCGGGTCGTAGTCGAGACTGACATCGTCGCCCTCCCGAACACCTGTGTCGATCCGGACCCCAGGACCGACCGGTGGGTCCCATACCACGAGTCTGCCCCCCGCGGGCAGGAACTGATTGGCAGGATCCTCGGCGTAGATGCGCGCCTCGATGGCATGTCCTGAGGCTGAGATGTCGGATTGGGATATCGAGAGTGGGAGCCCGGCTGCGATGCGCAACTGTTCCTGAACGAGGTCGACACCGGTGATCATCTCGGTGACCGGATGCTCGACCTGTATGCGGGTGTTCATCTCGAGGAAGTGGAACGAGCCATCTGCGGCGACGAGGAACTCGACAGTACCTGCTCCGAGATAGTTGACGGCCCGCGCGGCCGCCACCGCGGCGCTGCCCATCGCCTCGCGGGTCTCATCGTCAATCGCC
>CATMIM010000029.1 GCA_950068635.1 uncultured Candidatus Poseidoniales archaeon | reverse complement strand
CATCGTTAACAGCATCCCGGAGTCGATCGTCGGGATCATCGGTGGAGATGGGAGTGGAACCGGGACCGGCGGAGAGCTGCACATCGTGATGTTCGACGACATCTCCGCGAGTCGCCAGCCGATGGCCGTGGGGCGGTTGCGGCTGGAACTCGGCTCGGGTCCGCACCCGGTGGGCAGCGGTGCGCACATCGTGATGAGCACCGACCTGAACCTGACCTACGTCGAGGGCAGACATGGGCAGATGGACCCTCTCGTTCCTGTCGCCATCAGCCTCGAGCACGACGGGCTGATTGCGGTGCATGTGATCGATGATGAGGCAGCCGACTCTCAGCAGTTCTCGTTACAGACGCTGGGTGGAGATCCGCTCAAGTTGCTCTACATCGAGCATCGTGGCGGTGCGCTCGCCGACGCAGGGTTCCAGATGGTTGAGATCTCCGAGCAGCCAGCGTCGCTCGACCTGCTGATAGAAGACACATCGGCCACCTGGCGCGCTGACCGACCGATTCCTGAGATCCTGTATGCCGGTCGCAACGGCACGCAGCGCCAGGCGGTCCTGCTCGAAGGACTGCCAGCGAATTTCAGCATGAGCATCAGCGGTGATTTCTCGTGGGTCGGCGAGCAGCCAATCGCCGCGGTGTCCATACAGATGGGCAACGCAAGCAGCCCGCGCACGATGGATGGCGACCACTTCCTGTTCTGGCAGGATGTCGACACGGCCGAGGCGTCGTTGTCCGCCCGCCTCACCGGCCTCTCAGAGGTGGGCTGGGATGCTCCAGTGATTCCCGGAGCCGAAGGCCGAGATGGCATGCCCACGGCCACGCTTGTCACTCCCGGAACCCAATCGCTGCTGCTCGCGCTCCGTGATGAGACGGAATGGGACGATCCGACCAAGGGGGTGAACGGCGACATACTCATCGAACCATTGCCGGCGGTGCTCGAACTGGCGATTCCGAGCGACGAGGATTCCGAGAGCGGTCTCGTGATCCCGAGTTTCTCCACCGAGAGCGGCCTCGCAGGCCTCGGCTTCTTCCTCGGAGGATTCTCCGACCTCGGCCAGAGCGTCAACGACATGCTCGGCGGCCTCGCAACCAGCATCTCGGGAGGTGATGGCGACGATGTTGATCACTTCTCGGCGGGCCTGACCTTCAATGCGAACGCCCCCTTCTCGCTCACACTCGATGTGCGTCAGGGCAGCATGCCGCTGGCTGAACCGAGTTGGGTGCACGGGCTCTCGATGTCCGCTGGAGAGGAGGACAACCGCACCGCATTCCATCTGCGCGCTTGGCTGCCCGACCTTCCTCCTGTGGTGAACATCTTCGTCAGTTACGAGAACCAGACGGTGCGCGATGTCTGGGACTTCGAAGTGGACCTGGTTCAGTGGATTCCTCGGCGTAGTGAGTTCATTATTGACATCCATGGACTCGAGGGCAGGGATGTGGAGATTACCGCCCTCGGTCTCACCGCCGGCACTGCAACCGATTTGCACATGGTGACCCAACTGGAGATCGAGACCGGGACGACGATTCCGACGACGACGATCGCGTCGCGCTACGAGATGTCCCATCGGTTGGACTCGGTGCACGCGATGATGCTGGACCGCAACTCAGGCACACGCTCCGAAGTGCTGCTCACTGACATCCCGCGCATCGTCGACGTCAACGCCGCGCTGGGACGCCGCGTCACCCTGTCACTGTCTGTGCCGGAGGACCAGCAGCGGGATGGCATGGGGGTTGAATCAGTCTTCATGCAGCAACTGGTTCACGCGGACGGAGAATGGTGGCCTCTGACCGTGTTCATCAACGATGTTCCTGGAGTCATGGATCTCGATGTCGAGCCCTCCAACCGCTTCGACATCACCCAGAATCTCGCCTTCCAGGGCATGCCCACTCTCACCTATTCCTCATCCGGCGACGGGATGGACATGTTCATCTCCGGCGCTGGCCGGGCGATCAACTCCCGCGGCGATTCGCTGCTGCTGGCCGAGAACCTGGCTTCACACGCCACCATCCAGCCGACCGACGACTTCGGCCTCTCCATATCGTCGTCAGGTGACGGCGTCGGTCGGCTCTACGTGCGCCAGACGAACGTGCCGGTGACACCGGGTGTGTGGATGCAGCAGATGGAGGCGGTAGGCGAGAATCTCCAGAGTGCCACGGTGAAGGTGCACACCATCGCCGGTCTCTACCCGGTGATCGAGGTGGGAGATGTGCGCGGCGGGAGGATCGCGGTCACCGCCAGCATGCAGGTGGACGCCTTCGGAACGACGCTCGAGGCGCGCGGCGTGCTCATAGATGCCCAGACCACCTCGTACATCCCATCCGCTTCCACGCTCGGGGTCAACGGACTCACCGGTGACCTGAGCCTGCTCAACGCGGTGCCCGGATTCGAGGGCTCATCCACGCACTGGCTGTTCGCCGAACCTCTCTCGAGCGCGGTGCTCACTGTGTTGGCGACGATAACCTAGGAGATGTGACGATGGACGATGAAGAGCCAGAAGGCATGTACTCCCTCGTCGGTACGCCCGACGACCCGCAACTCTCAGAGGAGGAGTTGTCCGACGAGGACAGGGATGTGGATATCGGCGAGCGCTCGTTCACCGAGGAAGAGGTTGAACTGGCCCATGATACTCTGGAGAAGGTGCGCGAGGTCACTCGACGGGTGACCAGGATCATCTCCCCTGCGAACGTGGTCGTCGCCTCGCTCTTCATGGCGTTCCTGCTGTTCAGCACCTTCGCACTCGTCTTCTGGGCGGTACCCAGGGACGCGATCACCGTGGACGTCGTCTACATGCAGTCGGGACCGGGACAGGTCGTGCTCGTCGAGGTGCACAATCTGGGCACCAAACCAGTCCAGGACATCACCATTGAAGTGAAGTTCACGCAACTCGACGGTGAGGTGCTCAACTCGACGCGGTTCCACAGGTCGGAGATTCCGGCGCACACGTCGGTGGCGGGGGACGACCTGGAACTGTTGATCGAGGGCGTGACCGTGTGGGCGAACTACCACATACTCGTGACCCTCGAATACGACTACTACGGCGGCAGCGGCGAGTTCGAGAGTTGGAACCACACAGTAGGTGATTGGACCACTGAGACCTTCAAGGACAAGGCGGACCGGCACTGGTTCTGACCGGTTATGATGGGTGCTCCTCGCACACGTGACCCGCGACGCGTGCTGGCCGCTATGCGGCCAGCAGACCCGAACTGATATAGAGGCTGCAAGAAGCCAGCCACTCAAGGGGATGGAATGAACGGCCGTTTCGCCTGCTTCGTGATGCTGCTTCCGCTGCTGCTCGCCGTCTGGGCACCGCTCGGTGAGTTGAGCGCAAGCGTGGATGCTGACGATGAGGTCGTGGATGCAGGGCCGCGTATCGAATGGGTGAACATCGTTCCCGACCCCAACAGCATCCGTGGCGTCGAGCCGACCAGTTTCAGCGAAGGGAGCGAGCGGGTAAGATTGACGCAGGCCGACACCCGGCTGGGCACATATGGCATCGCTGGTCTGGAACTGGATCGTGGCATTCCCGCGGCTTTCAGCGCTGAGCGCAGCGACCTGCGCCTCGTGCTCATCGATGGAGAGGTCGGCCTGTGGCCCGCTCAGGAAGCGCTCTCGACGATTCCAGCTCTGATGATCCGTGCCTACATCCCGCCGTCCGGATTCCTCGTCCAAGGAGACGGGTTCGCCCTCGCAGCGCTCTCATCTCTCTCTGGGGTATCCGCCGTGCACCCTGTTCCCGCCGCCATGATGGTCGAGGATGAGGTGCTCGACATCTTCGCAGCTCCATTCTCCGCTGAGGCGCTGGAGGTGAGGTTGGAGGGCTGGCGCCATCTAGAGTCTGGCGTCCCGGTGGAGGAATTCGAAATCGGGGCGGTCACACACTCGACAGGCCAGTTGGCCGGAGAGCTGCTCGATTCCGTGGAGACCATCGATGCCGGGCGCCATCAGGGCTCGCTCTCGCTCTCCGATATTCCGCTCGCTGCACTCAACCCGTCGATCTCGTGGATCCGCCTGCCGCCCGTGTTCGCCATCCACAACGACCGAGCTCGAACCCACATGCGAATCGCCGACGTGGTGAATGCATTCGCCACCACGCTGAACGGCAGCGGCGAGATCATCGCGGTGGCCGATTCGGGCATCGACCAGGACCATGGCGACATGGACAATCGCATAGTGGCGGCAGTCTCTGTGGTGAATGGCGACTCGTCCAGCGAGGACACCCACAGCGGACACGGCACCCACGTGGCGTGCACCGTGCTCGGGGACGGCTCACGTGGCGGCTATGCAGGGGTGGCACCGGGGGCGGAACTCTACTTCCAGGCGATGGAGCGGGACTCGGATGGCCAGTTCTACTCGCCGAGCATGAATTATCTCATCAACGCCGCCTACAACAACGGCGCCCTGACGCACACCAATTCATGGGGCTCGCAGACCAACTACGGTGAGTACACGACCGACTCCGAGGATGTCGACGACCGCGTGAACTACTACGACCAGTACTGGTCCTATGACGGAATGACGGTGCTGTTCTCCGCTGGAAACGACGGCAGCAACGGCGACACCATCTCCCCGCCGGCCACCGCCAAGAACCAGTTGGCCGTCGCCAACCATCACAACCGCGGCGGCGGCGCTCCCGACTCGCTCGCCACCACGAGCAGCCGCGGGCCGGTCGATGATGGCCGCCTCAAACCCGATGTCGCCGCACCTGGGGCTTGGGTCCGCTCCTGCCGCTCGCAGGATGCCACCGACATCTCGGGGGCATCGTGGTCGAGCCAATGGTATCTGGAATACTCGGGAACTTCGATGGCAGCACCGAATACGGCGGGAGCGTCAGCACTCATCCGTCAATACCTGAAGGAGGTGGCGGGTAGGCCGGAGCCACAGGGTGCGCTGGTGCGCGGCTTGATCATCCTCGGTGCAGAGGACATGGGCACTCGGGACATCCCCAACATGAACGAAGGCTGGGGCCGAGTCAACCTCGCGAATTCTCTGGTCCCTGGGCAGAACACCGGGATCTACGTCGATGACCGCAACTACCTGAGAAGCGGGAACAGCCGCGATTACACTTTCAACATCTCAGAATCGTGGAAACCGTTCAAGGTCGTGCTCTCCTGGTCCGACTACCGCGGCAACCGCTGGGCCTCCACCCAATTACAGAACGATCTCGACCTCACTGTGACCGCCCCCGACGGCACGACCACATATCTCGGGAACGTGTTTGAGAACGGCCGCTCGTCAACCGGAGGCAGCACGGACACCCTGAACAACATCGAAGTGGTGCTCGTCGACCAGGCGCAGAAGGGCATCTGGACTGTCCACGTCGAGGATGTACGCCACGGTGGTCAGCGCTCACAGCAGACGTATGCACTGGCGGTGCGCGGGGCGGGCGTCGACGATCTGTCCCCAGACGCTGCATTCGTCCCCAACTCGTTCCAGTTATCCGACCCGATTCCGCAGGTGAACGAGCAGGTGACGTTCTCGCTGCAGGTCACCAACATGGGCAGCCGCACGATGGAGGACCTGATTGTGCGGACGAGTGCTGGGAGTCAGAACCTAGGCGACGTGACGATCAACCTCGGGCCGGGTGAGATCCGTGGCCTCAACTGGCAGTGGACCCCCACTTCACCAGGTACCAAGGACATCATCGTCCAACTCGATCCGACCGACGCATTCTCGGAGGAACTCGACGAGGGCAACAATCTGTTCCTGCTTTCCGTCGGAGTCACCGAGCCGGGAGTGCGTCTCGACACCGACACTGAGGTGGTGACGCTGACTTCGGCGGAGTCGAGCACGACGCAGTGGGATATTCAGTTGAAGAACACCGCTCTGCTGCCGACCAACGCATCCATCTCAGCCACCAAGCCGATACGCCTCTCGGATGGCACCCAGTTCAACTGGTTCCAGTCATTCTCGCAGACCACGTTCGCGCTCAACGGCTCCGAGGTGTTCCAGGTCGGCCTGACGTTGGTGCATCCCGCTCCTCCCGAGCCCGGTCTCTACCGGTTCACGGTCACGGCCACCGATGAGGACAACGGCATCCAGTATCCGCTGTCGCTCACGCTCGATGTTCCGGTGCTCCCGGACCTGCACTTCACCATACCCTTCTCCGAACTGACTGTCTCCCCAGTGGCCAACACCTCGTTCTCCGTGGACCTCTGGAACGACGGGAACGGCGCTCAGGGGTGGGATCTCGACCTTTTCGCGCCAAATGGCTGGCATCTCGGGTTCGATGACCTCGGTTCGATGCCTGGAGCGCCATCCGCGTCGTCAGGATACATCCCGGCGGCCGGCACGCGGACCTTGGCGATCACGGTGGTGCCGCCTTCGACCCATCTCGTATCGGCCGGGACGCAACTCGTCGGGACGCTCAGGGCGGTCTCACAGATCGATGCCGACTCCGAGTGGTCGCAACAGATATCGTTCGTGGTGGCCACCTACAGGAACGGCTCCATCGAACTCGAATCCGAGTATGGTCAGTTGCGCTCGGACGGCGTGGCGAACCTGCGCTTCACCGTGACGAACACCGGCAATGACGGAATGACGCTGACCCCCTCGGTGGAACTCCCCGGTGGCTGGTCGGTGACGAACAACCTGCCTGCGGTGGAACTCGCCCCCGGTCAATCCGGGGACGTGGTCGTGGGCATCGCCGGTAACGGGCTTGCGCAGAGCGGTCCAATCCAACTTACTCTCACTAGCGAGGACGGCTACCGCATCGAGTGGGAGGGCGTTCTCGACGTGATCGCCATCCCGCGGCCGCTGCTGTCGTTCAGCAGCGTGATCATGCCCGATGGCTCCTCGTCGCCAGAACCGCTCGGAGCGGGTGACCATCCGGCTGGAGCACCCGGAGTGCGCCTCATCTGGTTCATCGAGAACGGTGGCAGCGAGGCGTGGACGCCGTCGGTCTATCTGCGCACGCCGAGCGCTGACTGGATGGCTCAGTGTGACGCGCCGGAGGAGATATCCGCCGCTGGTGGCCAACTGATCGAGTGTCTGGTGGTGATTCCCACCTCGCTTCCGGCAGGAGAGCAACCACAGCTCACGTTCGAACTATCCGTAGCGGGAGTGGAGGTCAACGACACCATCAGCCTGCGCGTCGCCACCTCGAAGGCTGTCCAGTGGACCGTCAAGCCACATCCGGAACTGGTCGAGGGCGCCTCCACCGAGGTGCGCATCGAGGCGTACAATGCTGGCAACGCTCCGCTGTCGCACCTGATCGCGCTGTCAGGAACCGACGGCTGGAAGATCAGCCTGACCGGATCCAACATGCTCGAACTGCAACCGGGTGAGTCGCGCGCGCTCGTCCTGCAGGTGACACCCGATGAACCGGAGGAAGGCTACATCCATGTCTGGCTGCAGGGGGGGGCTGACGTATTCCAGAACGAGGTGGTCTACTCGGTATCAGCGGAGGACGATCCGAACCGCGTAGCAGCCCCATCCAGCGGCTCCTCGGGCCTCATCTGGGCTGGCCTGATACTGTTGATCGTCGCCCTGGCCGTGGCATCGGGAGTCATGGTCAAGATAGCCAGCAGCCCGAAGGATGGCTCGGTCGGGCGATCGCGCCCTCGACCGCCGATGTCCTCGGACCTTCCTCCACCCCCGAGCATGGCCAGCCTCCAACCGGCAGCTCCCGCCGCTGTCGACCTGCCTCCGCCGCCGCCTGTCAAAGCCAAGCCCGCCGCCGCTCCACCGGTTGGAGCGTTCGCTGAGGAGAGTGACGATTCCGATCGGCATCGCTGCTGGGTCTGCCTTGAATCACTGTCGCAGACCGAATGGCAGGCGTGTCCTGGCTGCGGTGCCCGATACCATCTGTCTGGAGGCGGGTGCGCAGTCGACAAGTTGAGCGGCTGTCGCAACTGCGAACGGGATGTCTCAGAGTTCGTGAACATGGGGTGACACTGATGCCTGCAACTGAATCGAGACCGGTTCCGCAAGTCCGCATGTTCATAGATATCGCTCTCGCTCCCGTAACCATGCGCCTGAGCATGCGCCGCGCGCGCTCGACCGCACTGCTGCTCGTGCTCCTGCTGCTCACCACCTCCAGCCCGCTCGCCATGGCCGCTGGCGGCAGGGCGCTCGGCGTCTCGGTGTCCGCCAATCCGATGGCTCTGACAGTCAACCCGGGAGAGAACGGCACCTACACCATCACCGTGACCAACACAGGTGACGACGACATGACCGTCCAGTTGACGACTCAGGAGGGTCAGGAATGTCAGGGATTCACAAGTACCATTCAGCAGATCACCGGCACCATCGAGGTGGGCAATTCTGAGACCACCGAGTTGAGCGTGCAGGTCGCTTCGGGGGCGGAAGATGACTGCGAGACCACTGTCACGGCAACAGCCAATGTGGCACCTGGGGGAACACCTTCATCACCGGAGCAGGCCGATGTCACCGTGACGACGACCGCGGGCGATGGTTCAGGAAACGCATTGTTCGGAGTTGAACTCACCTCCGGCTCGACCGACAAGACGTTCAATGACAACAACCCTGTGAGATGGGCGGTGACGGTGGAGAACACCGGCCAGCAGAACGAGACGATTTCACTTGAGATGGTCAGCAACAGCACATGCACGTCATCACTGAGCGTCGAGGTAGACCCCAATCAGGTCGTACTCGATTCAGAAGACACCGAGGTTGTCCAAGTCGAAGTGACCGTTCCCGATGGCACTGAGGCGGGAGAGCATTGCTTCACGTTGGAGGCTGTCGTCACCAACGACCCGAACCA